>CAMWKN010000127.1 GCA_947174825.1 uncultured Clostridium sp. | reverse complement strand
CTTGCTGACGCTCATACAGGTATTTACATCATCATCCACAATCAATGCCCGCAGATTCACCAGTTTCTCCAGATGTTCTGTATTTTGTGGCTGACTCACTGTGCGGAAACGGAAGGATACGATAAACTCTGTTCCTTTCCCCACTTCGCTCTCCACCTCAACGGTTCCGTTCATCATATCTATAATATTCTTAGTAATCGCCAGACCCAGACCAGTTCCCTGAATACCACTTACCGTAGCAGTCTGCTCCCTCTCAAATGGCTCAAATACGTGCTTTAAAAACTCTTCACTCATGCCAATACCGTTATCCTTAATCCGGAACTGGTAAGAAGCATATCCCTCCGGATCACTGTCTGTCTGTATAATGCGGACGCTGACTGTCCCGCCTGCCTTGGTATATTTCATCGAATTGCTCAGAATATTCAAAAGCACCTGATTCAGACGAAGTTTATCACAGAAAATCGTCTCATTGGTTACATCCACCGTATCAATGAAAAATTCAAACTGTTTTGCCTTGACATCAGACTGTACAATGGTTTTCAGGTCATGCATAATTTCAGGAAGACTGGTTTCCTCCTCCTTAATGCTGACCTTCCCGCTTTCAATCCGGCTCATATCCAGCACATCGTTAATCAGACTCAGCAGATGTTTGCTGGAAGTCATAATCTTATCCAGATAGTTCCGCACAGTTTCGCCGCTGTCAAGATGCGTTGCAGCCAGAGAAGTAAATCCGATGATTGCATTCATCGGTGTACGGATATCGTGGGACATATTGTTTAGAAAAGCGGTCTTTGCACGATTGGCATGCTGAGCCTGCTCCAAGGCTTCTGCCAGCGCCTGCTTCTGCTCCTGTTCCGCACGCACGATTTCATCAATATTACGGAAGCCAACAAGAACCGTAAAGCCCTCCTGCGTTCTCTTCCTCTCCGCCTTAACATAGGTAAATTGAAAATTATGTATTGTTCCATCAACCAGCACCCGATAACTTCCCACATATTCCACATCAGAACCAAGCTTTTCGGTTACCTTATCAATAGACAGATTCTCTAAAAATTCCTGCCTGTCTTCCGAATAAACACGCTCCTTGGCATACTGCTGCACAAGCGTTGTATATGAAAAGGCTTTCTGGGAATTTTTTTCCAGCCCAGAAGTTATATAGCCTTCCAGCTTTACGACTTTAACGGTATCTTCCTCGGTATTTAACGCATAAACATTGAGATAATCACGGCTCAGTGCATTCACAATGGCGAACTGATCCTCCAGTTTCTCGTTTGCCTCCTCAGATACATGCAGGACTTTTCCCCTCCACCTTGCCAATAATATCAGCGCCAGAATAACGACCAGAACCAGAACAATAGCCAGAACCACCAGAGCCAGTGTCTCCGGATTCGCTTTCATGTACTGCGCCAGGGTCAAATTCTGTGGTGTATAAGAAGTATACTCTGTAATCAGCTGATTCAGTGAGTCTTCCGACATCTGCTTCAGACATTTGCTGAGTATCGTAAAAAGCTCATGGTCGCACTCTTCTCTGACATACATCTGAAAAGAGAATCTTGCATTGTTCAAAACACTGTATTGCAGGGAACCCGTAAAATCATTATTTACAAACATCTGTGCTGTGTAGGTATATACATAAGCAGCATCTACTTCTCCCTTCCGAACAGCATTAAGCGCCTTATCCCTTGTATCATAATACAGTACCTTTGCATTACCGATAATATCCTTTTCCATCGGCTCCTCTCCCTGGGTATCGGCAACTGCAATCGTCTTAATCTCGCCTTTAAAATTATCTCTCGTTACCTTTGCCACACCAGCCGTCATATAAGTATCTGTATTAAATCCTCGGTACGAATCCTCCTCCTTCGTAAAATCAGATGTCCTTCTGTCTATCACAATATCCACGCCATTGGTACCCGCAGTAGTGTAATAATCTTCCCTGTCTTCGGGTACCACCATTTCATAAGGCAGACCACACAGTTTCATAACCTCAGCGAAATAATCCGGCATGATTCCCTTTAATTCCCCATCCTCAACATAAGAATAAGGAGCTCTGTCCCCAATCGCCGTCGCTGTAATTTTTTTCTTCCCAGCAAGAACATCCCGTATATATGCCTGCTCACGTTCGGTAAATACCAGTCCGGAAGAATAAACCTGTCCATAATATTTAAAATACAATGCATTGTCCCAGTCTTCCTCATTGATATCCATCTGCTCAATGGCATAATCAATTTCTTCCAGCAGTTCTTTATCTTCTTTTCGCACTATGGCATAAAAATTATCCGTTTCCAGCGTATCCAGCGTTCTTTCATTTTCCATCTTTCTCAGATTGCTGGAGAGGATTGCGTCAATACTACCATCCTTCAAAGCCTTCACAAGTTTCTGTGAATCTTCAAATTCCTTTGTGTCATAAGAAAATTGTTTCTCTTTAGCAAACTCTGCCAGACTGTCATTCTGGCTGCTCCCTGTAAGAATACCAATGCACATCCCATTGTAGGTTTCATAATCTCCGCTGTGATATTTCGTGTTATCTGCCAGCACGGAAAGAATCGTGCTGTTGCGTCCAATGGGATAGGAAAAAGCAAATTTCGCTTCACGCTCCGGAGTTTTTCTTGCAGAGGTAACCAGGTCAATCTCACCATTTTCTAACATGTCAAGCATATCATTCCACGACTTGTCATATCCCACATAGTCAAAATTCAGATGTGAATATTGGGAAAACATCTGCAAAACCTCAATGCCATATCCGGTCAGTTTTCCCTCCTTATTCTTTGTATGATAACCATCAAAATAGAAAATACCTGCCTTTACCCTCCGATTAGCCTCTTTTTCTGCTGTACTTTCATTCCCTGCAATGACTGGAGATGCACTTACTGGTATAAAATCACATAAGATAAGAAAAAGACATAATAATGCTATCATCCATTTTTTTCTATGTATTTTATCTAAGACACACATAATTTCGCTCCCTTTGTAAAAAATTCATTTCTATTATAGCATAAAAAGACGAATCCGAAAATAAATAGTATAAATTTGCTCCATTATTGATTATTTTTTTAATCCTGCTTATTTTGTGCTGTATGTACATCCACCCACACCTGCATTTCATTTTCTCCACGATTCGCCCAGGTATAATATGGAATAAATTTCAAATCTGTCCCTGTTTCCGAAGGCTTCCTCCATGTACGATACAATCCCGGTCCCTCTATGTGTGCTGCTTCCCTTCGATAACCCCGCAAAATAATTCCCGATACATCTCTTCCACCAATTTCCTGTTTGACAATCCGCGGCTCAGCATCCACATCCAGACTCAAAAGATGCAGATCCTTCCCATTATCGATCTCCTCCAGACAATACACAAAAGGTCCCCGCATAACTGCCACTTTACCAATATCTTCACGAACACGGCTGTCTGCCTCCATGATCCGAACTTCCATCGGCAAAATCAGCTCCACCAAGTCCTCTTCCATCCAAATTTTTCGGATATAAAGATAACCATTTTCCATCCAGGTATCCCCCGTCTCGGTTCCCCGGATCTGATATTTTTCCCGACACCATGCTGGAATACGCAAAGCAATGGTCAGAGGATGGTTCGTTCCTTTTACTGACACGCGAATCGTTCCATCCCATGGATAGTCTGTCGTCAGAGAAATTTCTGCCTTTTCACCCTGTACCATTTTCCGGATAGTTCCCTGCATAAATAAATGAACAAACAGAGTATTCTCGTTTTCTGTATAAGCATAGGACGCAATGGAACTCAGTAAACGTGCCAGATTAGGTGGACAGCAGGCACAGCCAAACCACTTCTGGCGCACTGGTTTCACATGGGATTTCCGCTCATCCAAGCGACATGCCTCCGGTGTTACCTGCAATGGATTGACATAGAAAAAGCTTTTTCCATCCAGAGCCACACCGCTCAAAACACTATTGTACAAAGCCAATTCCATCACATCCCCATACCTGACATCTGCTCGAACCTGCAGCATCCTCCTTGCCCAGAATACCAGTCCCACAGAAGCACAGGTCTCTGCATATGCGGTATCATTGGGTAAATCATAGGGATAGGAAAACGCCTCGCCGATATGGGTACCACCAATACCACCGGTAATATACAGTTTCTGATTCAGCATATTATCCCACAATCTTTCACAGGCATCCTGCAGTTCCTGATCTCTATTTATTCTTGCCAAATCTGCCACACCGGAATACAAATACATTGCCCTGACTGCATGTCCTGTCACTTCCCCCTGCTGACGAACCGGAACATGTGCCTGATAGTAAAAATAGCGTAGCTCCTCTTCCCGTGCTGGATCTGCTTTTTCTGCCGCTTCTTCCCCGTCAAAATAATAGGGGCGTTTTACCCGCTCATTCACGAAAAAAGCACTCAGATCCAGATACTTTTGTTCTCCTGTCACCTCATACAGCCGCACTAATGCCATCTCTGCAATCTCATGACCGGGATAACCTTTGCATTTTCCCTCTTCTGCCCCGAAAAAGTCAGCAATATAATCCGCAAACCGTCTGGCTGCATGCAAAAGTTTGTCCTTGCCAGTTGCCTGATAATAGGCTACTGCCGCTTCTACCAAATGTCCAAAGCAATACAGTTCATGATGATCCCGCAAATTGGAGAAAATCTTATTTTTTCCATTCAAAATATAATAGGTATCCAGATATCCGTCTTCCTGCTGGGCAGCACAAATCAGATCAATGGCATCATCAGCCTGTTTTTCCTGGTCCGCATCTGGATATCGGATCAAAGAATATGCCACTGCTTCAATCCATTTATATAAATCACTGTCCTGAAAAACAAAACCATAAAAATTATCCTGAAGATGATTCGGATCTTCTGGCAGTGTCTGAAAGCCACGAAAGGTAAATTCCGGCTCCCTAAAGGCTTCCCCCTGCTCTCTCCGTCTGCTATTCCACTTGGCTGCCGCCTTGAAATTGTGTATGCAAAAGCTGGGCTCTGCCCCTTCCATCTGGTCATTCAAAGCTTTCCACTGATAGGGAAGCATCTCCCTTCGCACAAGTTCCATTTTGCTATGCCAAAATGTATCCGTAATATCCATCTGCCAGAGCGAAACCGGAGTAGAAAATTGATTTTGATTCATATAGCTAGCTTTCCCCTTTTCTTTTCCCGACATTATAACATCTTTTCTATTAAATGCTCAATCTCATTCTTCTCTGGCATAACACGGAGAGCACCTTTCTTGGTGGTAATCAGCGATGCCGCTGCATTGGCAAAAGTCAGCATTGCCTTTAATTCCTCCTGGGAATACTCCCGAAGCCCTTGCTCCAGCACATAATGCAGTACACAGGCACAAAAAGTATCTCCGGCTCCTGTGGTTTCTATGGTATGCTCCTGCAAAAATGGTTCCACTTGCACGCATTTTCCATCCATATAAGCCCTGCTGCCATCCTTTCCCAAAGATACCAGAATCAATCGGATGGAATATTTGGACTGTAGATAGGCTACTCCCTTATCAAAATCCTCTTCCCCGGTAAACCACTGAATTTCATTGTCCGAAATCTTTAGGATATCACACTGGCTCATGCCATAATCAATCTGTTCCCTGGCGGCATCCAAGGATTCCCACAAAGGTTCACGCAGGTTCGGATCAAAGGATATCACTGCCCCTTTCTCCCTGGCGATATCGATTGCCTTTTTGGTGGCATTACGGCATATTTCATCCGTCATGGACAGAGAACCAAAGTGAAAAATACGGCAGTTTTCCAACATATCCCTATTTAATTCCGACTCTGACAGCATCATATCCGCCCCCGGGGGGCGATAAAACGAAGCATCCCGGGCTCCCCGCGCTGAGGGGTGACCGAGTGCCGGGG
>CAMWKN010000126.1 GCA_947174825.1 uncultured Clostridium sp. | reverse complement strand
GATAAGCATTTATGATTGTGCCAGTGGAAATATCAATCCCTGCCTTGGATGTGACAGTTGTGGCATGAATGGAGATTGTGTCAGAAAAGATGATGGTAATGAAGTGTTGGCAAAACTTCTTGCTGCAGATGTGGTTGTATTCGCAACTCCGGTTTACTATTTTGGGATGAGCGCCCAGTTAAAGATGATGATTGACCGTTTTTATGCCCGGAATGGAGCAATCACACGCAAGAAGATGAAAGCGGCGCTGATTGCAACAGCATGGAATGATGATGAGCTTGTGATGAAGGGAATTAAAACACATTTTGAGATTATTTTTGATTACCTGTCTTTCCAGAATCGGGGCATGATTTTGGCAAAGGGGGCAGGAACGGTGGGAATGATGCCGGAGCGTTATAAAACAGAGGCATATCAGCTTGGAAAATCAATATAGAAGGAGGATGGTTGATGAAGTATACAAAATTAGGTAATTCAGAATTAAATGTATCCCGTGTCTGTATGGGATGCATGGGATTTGGCGATGCAGGGGAAGGACAGCACTCATGGACACTGGATGAGGAACATTCCAGGGAGATTATCAAGAGAGGGCTGGACTTGGGAGTGAATTTCTATGACACTGCCATTGCTTACCAGAGCGGTACCAGTGAACAGTATGTGGGAAGGGCGCTGCGGGATTTTGCAAAACGTGATGAGGTTGTGGTTGCGACAAAATTCCTGCCGAGGACACAGGAGGAAATTGAGGCAGGCATATCCGGGCAGCAGCACATTGAAAAGATGATAAACAAGAGCCTTGAAAATCTTGGCATGGAATATGTTGATCTATATATCTATCATATGTGGGATTATCAGACACCGATCTATGATATTTTAGAAGGGCTGAGTGCCGTGGTAAAGGCTGGAAAGGCACGTTATATCGGGATTTCTAACTGCTATGCGTGGCAGCTTGCCAAAGCAAATGCACTGGCTGAAAAAGAAGGCTTTGCAAAGTTTGTATCTGTGCAGGGGCATTATAATTTGATTTTCAGGGAAGAAGAACGAGAGATGGCTCCGTTTTGCTATGAGGACAATATTGCCATGACACCTTACAGCGCTTTAGCAAGTGGCAGGCTCGCTAAAAAGCCGGGAGAGGACAGCAAACGGATGCAGGAGGACAGTTATGCAAAGTTCAAATATGATGCGACAAAGGAACAGGATGGAGTAATCATAGGACGGGTACAGGAACTTGCGGAAAAACGTGGTGTCAGCATGACAGAGATTTCTCTGGCATGGCTACTTACGAAAGTGACTTCTCCGGTAGTGGGAGCAACGAAATTTCACCATATCGAGGGTGCGGCAAAGGCGGTGGAAATGGAACTGACGGAGGATGAAATCGCATATCTGGAAGAACCTTATGTGCCGCACGCCTTAGCAGGGGTGATGGCACAGAATAAACCAGCAAATGCAAAAGAAAAGCATGTATGGACAACGGGTAATCAAAAAATATAAATGAATGGAGGAAAATAAAATGAGTGAAAAAATAGTACAGACAGCAGGTAGAGAGAGTCTTGGAGAATTTGCACCAATGTTTGCACATCTAAATGATGATGTGCTGTTTGGGGAAGTGTGGAATGAGGATGCCATTCCGGTGAAAACAAAGTGTATTATTACGGTGGTATCGCTGATGGCATCCGGCATTACGGATTCCTCTCTTACTTATCATTTGGAAAATGCAAAAAAGCATGGGGTAACAAAAGAGGAAATCGCAGCAATCATTACCCATGCGACCATGTATGTGGGATGGCCGAAAGGCTGGGCGGTATTCCGTCTGGCTAAGGATGTATGGAATGAGGAAACGGAAGGATTGACAGAGAAAGACAGATACCAGAATAGTATCTTTTTCCCAATCGGTGAGCCAAATGATGGTTTTGCTAGGTATTTTGTGGGACAGAGCTATCTGGCACCGTTATCCAGTGAACAGGTTCCGATTTTCAATGTGACATTTGAGCCGGGATGCCGTAATAACTGGCATATCCATAAGGCAAAGAGTGGCGGCGGCCAGATGTTAATCTGTGTTGGCGGCAGGGGATATTATCAGGAATGGGGAAAGGATGCCATTGAGATGACACCAGGAAGTGTCATTAACATTCCGGCGGATGTAAAACACTGGCATGGCGCTGCGCCCGATTCGTGGTTTTCTCATCTTGCTATTGAGGTTCCTGGAGAGGAAACGGCAAATGAATGGTGTGAACCGGTTTCAGAGGAAGAATATGCCGCATTGAAATAAGAGAAAGGTTTTTATTAGTTAAAAAACTTTTATAAATAAAAGAAGAAAGAAGGAGGAACGTATATGAGGCGATTGATTGTGATGGGAATTATGTTGCTTATGGCGTTTTCTCTTTCTGCCTGCAGTGGACAGGAAACAGGACATCAGGAACAGGAAAGAGTAGAGCATTCTACAGGACAGCAGACAGAAGAACCCTCTACGGAAAGTAATGTTTCTGTTTCTCCACAAGCAGTGGAAAAGGATGATGGGCAGCATATATTGATTGCGTATTTTACATGGGCAGAAAATACCCATGTGGAAAATCCGGATGAGGTAGATGTGGATGCAACCACATCTGCCAGTGTTCTGCCACCCGGAAATGCAGCAAAACTGGCAGGCTGGATTCAGGAGCAGACAGGTGGTGAACTGTTTTCTATTGTAGTGAAAGAACCCTATTCCAGTGACTATGATGAATGCCTTGACCGGGCAGCAGAGGAAGAAGCAGAGGATGTCAGACCGGAATTGGTAAATCACGTAGAAAACATGGAGAAATACGACGTTATCTTTTTGGGATTTCCTAATTGGTGGTACACTGTTCCGATGGCAGTTCACAGTTTTTTGGAAGAATACGATTTTACAGGAAAGACGGTTATTCCTTTTTGCACACATGGAACAGGAGGTCTTGCCAGTACCATTCAGGACATCAAAAAAGATTTACCCGATTCGACAGAGCTGCGGGAGCCGATTGGTGTTTACCGCCCGGATGTGGATTCTGCACAGAAAAGTATCAATGAGTGGCTTGCCGGCATGGGATATGAAAAGAAAGACTGATGCAATGAATTTCCTTATCACATAACAGAAAGGACGGTATGGTATGAAAAAGGTAACAGCACGAAAGCATACCTTTTTATGGGCTATGGTGGCGGTTGTGGCGGCATTTTCACTGACCGGATGCGGGCAGGATGAAAAACAGCAGGATAGCAGAAATCAGATACAATCCGGTGAAGCGACAGCGGATGCAGCAGACAATACTGAAAAGCCGGATTCCGGTCAGGAGGATACTTCGTCTGAAAAGAAAGCATCGAAAACAGACGGTTCTGTTGTTTATATGACAACAGATATCAGTTCCAAGGGCTTGATGGCAGTGTATGAAAAATTGGAGGCATCGCCGGATGGAAAAGTCGCAGTAAAACTCAGTACTGGAGAGAATGGCAGCAATTATTTAAGGACGGATTTAATCGGAGAGCTGGTAAAGTCTCTGGATGCAACTATCGTGGAGTGTAATACCGCTTATGGCGGTGAGCGTGCCAATACAAAAATGCATTATCAGCTGGCAAAGGATCATGGCTATACAGATATTGCAGATGTGGACATTATGGATGAGGATGGTTCCATGACGTTACCTGTTTCCGATGGGGATAACCTCAAAGAGAATTATGTTGGCAAAAACTTTGCGAATTATAATTACTATGTTGTATTGTCCCATTTCAAAGGTCATGCAATGGCAGGTTATGGAGGGGCAATTAAAAATATCTCCATTGGTATTGCTTCGTCCAAAGGAAAAGAGCATATACACAGTGGCGGCACCGGGGGAAGTATGTGGGGTGGCGATCAGGATGCCTTTTTGGAATCTATGGCAGAGGCGGGTAAATCCGTTGTGGAAGCTCTGGATGCGCATATTCTTTACATCAATGTGATGAACCGTTTGTCTGTAGACTGTGACTGCGATGGCAATCCTGTCGAACCGGATATGCATGATGTTGGGATACTGGCATCCTTTGATCCGGTGGCAGTGGATCAGGCATGTATTGATTTGGTTTATGATGCAAAGGATGGCAAGTCACTGGTAAAGAGGATTGAATCCAGAAATGGCCTGCATACGCTGGAGCAGGCAGAGAAAATCGGTCTTGGCAGCAGAAACTATCAACTGGAACAGATTGATTAATGAAACAGAAAGAGGATGGCGGTATGAAAGGAAAGATGAAAATTAAAATAATCCTTGATTTGCTTATGACAGCTGTACTGCTTGCACTGATGGCATTTCAAATCACAGGGCAGGAACTTCACGAGTGGTTTGGTGCAGGGATGCTTGTATTGTTTCTGGTACATAATATCTTAAATTTCAAATGGTATAAGAATCTGTTCAAGGGCAGGTATACCATGTTCCGGGTATTGCAGACAGTAATCAATCTAGCGGTGCTGGTATCCATGCTCTGCCTTGCATACAGTGGAATGTTGATGTCGCGATATGCACTTTCCTTTATTCCTTTGGACGGCAGTATGGCGTTAGCGCGTCAGATGCATATGGCAGCCGCCTATTGGGGATTTGTGCTGATGAGTATCCACGCCGGGTTACATTATGGAATGCTTGTAGGTATGGTGGGGAAGGCAGTCAAAAACCGCAGTATACCGAAAGCGGCTGTGTGGATTCTGAGAGTGTTTGCGCTTCTCATTGCCGCATATGGGGCGGTATGTTTTTACCAGGCAGATATTATTTCCTATATGCTGCTGAAAAACCAGTTTGTATTCTTTGATTTTGAGCAGAGTGCGGTTTCTGTATTTACAGAATATGCAGCCATGATGGGACTGTGGATCTGTATTAGTTATTATCTGGCAAAGATTTTGAGGAAAATTTCATCTACAAAGATGAAGAAAGAGGGGAATTCGGAATGAAACGAATCGGTGTGTTTCTACTTGTTATTATGATGACTTTTGGGCTGAGTGCCTGTGGGACAGGTAACAAACCATCAAGTCAGGCAGGAGATTCAGGGAATGTGGTTTCCACGCAGGAAAACAAGACAGATAACAAAATGGCGGGTGCAGACGCATCGGATGGTTTTGTGCGGATATCCGGCGGCACTTTCCAGATGGGAAGTCCTGATACGGAAGACTGGCGTTCGGAGGATGAAACCGCCCATTCGGTTACGGTCAGTGATTTTTACATGGGTGTTTACGAAGTGACACAGAAAGAGTATCAGGAGATTATGAAAAATAATCCAAGCAATTTCAATGGGGATGAGCTTCCGGTCGAGAATCTGACGTGGTATGAGGCAGTGGCATACTGTAATGCTCGCAGTGAGAAAGAAGGTCTGACTAAAGCATATACATTGGATGGGCAGAACGTAACATGGGACTGCAGCGCAGACGGCTATCGGCTTCCGACAGAGGCAGAATGGGAATATGCCTGTCGTGCGGGAACGGAGACACCGTTTAATACCCAGACTTCCATCAGTCCGGAGGAATCAAATTATTTTGGACACTATCCGTATCTGATTGAGGAAAATTACTTTTCACAGGAAAAACTGGACACAGAGCCGGGCGAGTACCGGGAAACAACTGTTGCAGTGGACAGCTTTTCTCCTAATGCATGGGGCTTATATAATATGCATGGCAACGTGGGAGAATGGTGCTGGGATTATCATGGAACTTATGCAGATGGAGAACAGACCAATCCATCAGGGCCAGAGACGGGAACCAGAAGAATCAGTCGTGGCGGTGGATGGAATGATTTTGCCAAGCACATCAGGAGCGTTTACCGTGCCTCATCTCCGGCAGACAGGAGCAGTGCAGCAGTTGGTCTGCGACTGGTAAGGAATGCTGTGGAGATGGA
>CAMWKN010000125.1 GCA_947174825.1 uncultured Clostridium sp. | reverse complement strand
ATAATAATTATGATATTATTTGGAAAGTTCACAAGCAATTTATTGATGAACAAATAGTGGCTGGTAAAAAGATTTTATTATCTAACAATCCTAAAAAGGGGTATTATTTTTCTGATGGGACAAGACGATTTTATCAAAGAGAATTAGATTATCTAACAGGTCAGGGATATGAATTTGAGAAGATTAGTGATGATCTTTGGCAGGCAATAAAAAAATAGGTATAAACTTGTTGTGTTTAATTAAGAGGAGGATTTTTAATATGATAACATTAGAGGAAGCGAAGGAAATGTATTTGAAATATGATTGTTCTTCGTATTTTATGGCAAGAGAGGATCAGTCTTTTTATGAAGAATATAGAAAATTAAATATTCCAAAAGAAATGCAAGAGGAATGGAGACAAGAGTTATTTGATCATTTAAAAGACCAGTTAAAGAGTAAAGGATCTTATAGATTGTTTAATCGGCTATATGATCTTGCAGAAGGTGGAAGTAGATCTAATAGAGAAAGATTAGTAGCTTTAAAAGAAGCGCTTGCTTTTGTTAAATATGACAATTTGCGAGATAATGCTATTATTTCGGAGGCAATAATTGGACGAAAGGTACTTTCTGCAAGAAGTGGAATGATATTTTGGGCATATGATTTAGGCGAATATAAAATAGCAAAAGAACTTGTATTATATACGATGGATTTACTTTCCTATCAACCAGAGGAGGATAGGTTAAGAAAGAGATTTGAAGAGGATAGAATAGAGTGTTCCTTGATAAATGCTGAATTACAATTAGTGTGTCTTGATTAAGATGTTATGGTTTTTTGGGTCTTAGGGTTACGTTTTTCTTCTGCAGATGCAGAGTGATTTCAACATAGACCTTGTATGAACCATAGCAGCATGTTGCGGAGCGGACGGATGGAGCTGTGGGGGAACTTCAATCAGGGAGGGGACAGGATAGCCTTTGCTTCCGATTGGTGGGAAACACATTTAAGGATTCAGATGATTTGCCAGACATTGATCAGCTAAAAAGCATTCGGAAATATGTTTTTGTCATAGACGCAGATACACCTGCATTGCGCGCAGGCAGTGGAGAATAGCTTGAATAGGTTAAGACTGAAATACCCGGAATATGAATTTTGGGCAATTTATGGGGGGAAATAATATGTCAATGTTAATAGAAATATGTAAGTATGATAGAGATTGGGATGATTTTTATGCAGAATTGCTTATGAATGAAATAATTTCTTCAGAGGATATGTATTATAAGTATTTAGATCCAGCAATAAAAGAATTAAGGATACAGTATTTTAGAAATGATGGGGAAATAAGGAAGTGTAACCAAGAGGCAGCCATGAGAGAGGTAGAGTTATTAATAGAGTGGGTAGAAAATCATGTGGAAGGTGAAGATTTGGAATATTTAAAATCCAGGTTACAAAGAGTGCATGAGTTTATACCAGAAGCGTTGCAGGAGGATGACGATATACTGCATATTTTCTGATGATGAAAGAATCTTCGGATTCGGATGTTTTGTGCCGGGAGCCGCCTTGTATCAGTGAAGGAAGATGAAAGATGCGGGGGTGGCGAACGGCAGACTATGGTATTCGTTTGGCAAACGCCAGTGTGAATAATTATTCGTTGTGATGAATAATTATTCACACTGGCGTTTGGCGATTTGTATGTTTTTGATGAAAAAGAACCTACACATTTTTATTCGTGATGGATCAAAATAAAAGCAATATGCCTGTTGATGTTTTCTAAGATAAAATAATGCCGATGACTTTTGATTATAAAAAATTGGAAGGTGAATCCAAATAACTGTTGCATAAATATAAATCATAGGATATAATGAACGCATAAGTACGAACGCTGAGAAACCGGAGGTTTCGAAGTGAGTGCTTATATTTATTTATTTTTAACCATAGAAAAAGGGGATAATGAATTATGATTAAGGTAGGGATTATAGGTTCTACAGGCTATGCCGGACAGGAAATTGTACGGATTTTATTACAGCATCCGGAGGCAGAAATTGTATGGTATGGCTCCAGATCCTATATAGATGAAAAATACAGCAGTGTATTTGGCAATATGGTGGATTTAGTGGATGAAAAGTGTCTGGGAGAGGATATGGATGCCCTGGCAGCGCAGGTAGATGTGATTTTTACAGCTACACCCCAGGGGCTATGTTCTACTTTAGTTAATGAGAAGATTCTGTCACAGACGAAGATTATTGATCTCAGTGCCGATTTCCGTATCAAAGATGTGGCAAAATATGAGCAGTGGTATGGGATTACCCATCCAAGCCCAGAATTCATAGAAGAGGCAGTTTATGGGCTGTGTGAGGTGAACCGGGAGCAGATCCGCAGTGCAAGATTATTGGCGAATCCAGGCTGTTTTCCGACTTGCTCCACCCTGTCCATTTATCCATTGGCAAAGGAAGGCTTAATTGATATGAAAACTGTTATTGTGGATGCCAAGTCAGGTGTTTCCGGTGCCGGTCGTGGTGCCAAAGTGCAAAATCTCTACTGTGAGGTTAACGAAAGCATCAAGGCATACGGCATTACCAGTCACCGCCATACCCCGGAAATCGAAGATCAGCTTTCCTATGCATCCGGCGAAAACGTAACCATTAATTTTACACCGCACTTGGTGCCGATGAACCGGGGGATTTTGACCACTTCTTATGCGACGCTGAAACAGTCTGTGAGTTCGGATGAGCTTCGTGCTGTTTATCAGAAATATTATGGACAGGAATACTTTGTCCGTGTTCTGGAGCAAAATGTCTATCCGGAAACCAGATGGGTGGAGGGCAGTAATTTTGTAGATGTGAATTTCAAAATTGATGAGCGGACCAATCGAGTTATTATGCTGGGTGCCATTGATAATGTGGTTAAAGGTGCTGCCGGTCAGGCGGTGCAGAACATGAACCTGATGTTTGGTCTGGAGGAGAATATGGGATTGCAGATTGTGCCGATGTTTCCTTGATACAAAGAAAACTTTGTGTAGGAAGTATAAAGGATTCCATTATTTTTGAAGCAAGCAAGAAATAATGAAAAGTAGTATAGAAATGAGGTAAAAGGATGAGTGCAGAAGAACAGGAAAAGTTTATGGATCAGATTACGGTAAAAGCAGAAACCTTGATTGAAGCATTGCCGTATATCCGGGATTTCAATAATAAAAAGGTAGTTGTGAAATATGGCGGCAGCGCCATGCTTGACAAAAATCTGGAAGAAAGTGTGATTAAAGATGTTGCTTTGCTGAAATTGGTAGGAATGCAGCCCATTATTGTCCACGGTGGCGGCAAGGAGATCAGCCGTTGGATTGATAAGGTAGGCAAGGAGACAGAGTTCGTGGAGGGCTTTCGTGTCACAGACCAGGAAACCATGGAAATTGCAGAGATGGTATTAAACCGTGTGAATAAAAATCTGGTTCAGATGGTGGAGACATTGGGGGTGAAAGCCATTGGTATTTCTGGAAAAGATGGCGGAATGCTCCATGTAGAGAAAAAGATGCCAAACGGCAAGGATATTGGTTTTGTGGGAGATATTTCCCATGTGGATACCGATGTGATTGACACCTTACTGGAAAATGATTATATCCCGATTATTGCACCGATTGGTATGGATGAAGAGGGACAGACCTATAACATCAATGCGGATGATGCGGCATGTGCCAGTGCCGGGGCAATTCATGCGGAAAAACTGGCGTTTCTGACGGACGTAGACGGTGTGTGCATGAATCCGGAGGATAAGACTACATTAATCTCCGTTTTAAACCTAATTGAGGCAAATAAATTGATTGAGGCTGGTATCATTAGCGGAGGCATGCTTCCTAAAGTAAATAATTGTATTCATGCTGTGAATTCCGGTGTTGGAAGGGTGCATATCTTAGATGGCCGCAGGGATCACTGCCTGTTGTTGGAGTTCTTTACCAAAAAAGGTATCGGTACTGCCATTATCGGCGACGACAGCGAACGCTACAGCAATGAGCGATAAGAGAGGCTGCTTGACGAGAGATCGAATATAGTAGATCAGAGAAAATCAAAGATAATCAAGATCAGAGGAATCAAGATAATACAAAAGGAACATCGAAAACAGGATAGCTCATTCATCGAAAATGGCGATGGATCGAAAACAGGATAGAGTATTCGTCAGAAATGGCGGCGGAAGGAGGATACCATGACATTACAGGAGGCAGATCAATTTTTTATACATACCTATAATCGAAACGTGATCTTTGACAGAGGCGAGGGCATGTATTTATATGATAATCAGGGAAAAGAGTATCTGGATATGGGGGCCGGAATTGCGGTGTCTGCATTGGGATACAGCAATGAAGATTTCAAGCAGGGATTGAAAGATCAGATTGATCGTTTGATCCATGTTTCCAATCTGTATTATACAGAGCCTTCCATCCGTGCTGCACAATTGCTGTGCCAGGCATCCGGCATGGATCGGGTATTTTTTACCAATAGTGGTACGGAGGCGATTGAGGGGGCATTGAAATTGGCGCGGAAATATGCCTATCAAAAGAATCCCCAGAGCAAAGGGGAGATTATCGCTATGAACCATTCCTTTCATGGACGTACTATGGGGGCGGTCTCTGTGACAGGTACAGAGCATTACAGAGAGCCTTTTGAGCCGTTGATTGGCGGCGTGTCCTTTGCTGATTTTAATGATCTGGACAGCGTGAAAGCATTGATTACAGAAGATACCTGCGCCATTATTCTGGAAACACTGCAGGGAGAGGGCGGCATTCATCCGGCAGATCCGGCATTTATAAAAGGAGTGAGGGAACTCTGTGATACTCATGATATTGCACTGATTTTGGATGAAATTCAGTGTGGTATGGGCAGAACTGGAAAAATGTTTACCTATGAGCATTATGGAATTTTGCCGGATATTATGACCACCGCCAAGGCGTTGGGATGTGGCGTGCCAGTGGGTGCTTTTGCGGCAGTAGATAAATTTGCATCTGCCATGTGTCCGGGAGACCATGGAACCACCTATGGCGGAAATCCTTTAGCCACTGCTGCTGTCTGCAAAGTTTTTGAAATTTATGAAAAAGAGCAGCTATTACAGCATGTCTGTGAAATTGCCCCTTATTTAGAAGAGCAGATGCAGAACCTAGCCGAAAAGCATCCCGATAAAATTGCTCAGTGTCGTGGTATGGGCTTGATGCGGGGCATAGAATTGACCATACCGGCAGGGGATGTGATTGATCAGGCATTGAAAGCTGGCGTGGTACTGATTGGAGCAGGAACTCATATTATTCGTTTTGTTCCGCCTCTCATTGTGAAAAAGGAGCATATTGACCGGACTATGGAAATTTTGGATACTATATTAGGATGATATGAAATATTTAATATGTTAAATGCATGATGTGTCTGATATATTTGATGCATTTGATATAATTAATATATTTGTTCGTTTGATTATTTCGATACCTTTATTGTATCGGAATGATTCCAGATAGATTACGAAAAGATACCATAAAAGCATAGAAAAACAATGCTTTGCCCAGGAAATTGCTGTGTGAATTCATAAAATAGCAATGACCTGGGCATACTTTTTTACTATATAAGAAAGCGCGTGTATATCATGATTAGCAACTGCTGAACCTGTGCTTTCTTATGTGCATGATTTGTTTGATGAAACAGAAAGGATGGTATCTGCTATGTTGGGGATGATGATCGGAATGATTTCCGGATTGTTAATGAGTGTACAAGGTGTTTTTAATGCAGAGGTGACCAAACAGACCAGTGTCTGGATTTCGGCAGGTTTCGTGCAATTGACAGCATTGATTGTCTGTATGGTTGCCTGGTTTGTTTCCGGCAGGGGAAGCAGTGTTAGTGCTGTTTTTTCAGTTAAGCCATGGTATATGTTGTCGGGAGG
>CAMWKN010000124.1 GCA_947174825.1 uncultured Clostridium sp. | reverse complement strand
GATATCCATGGTCTCTCTGGATTTTTCTTTCCTTTTTATCGGTGTCTGATACTGCATGGTACGCTGGTTGTGTAAACGGTCTGCCAGCTTAATCAGAATAACACGGATATCTTTCGCCATCGCCAGAAACATTTTCCGCAGATTCTCTGCCTGTACCTCCACCTTATCTGCCACATAATTTAACTGGGTCAGTTTGGTAACACCATCAACCAAGAGTGCCACCTCATCCCCAAACTCTGCGGCAACCTCTTCATTAGTCATGATGGTATCTTCCACCACATCATGCAACATACCTGCCACAATGGTTTCCTTGTCCAGTTCCAGCTCCGCCAGAATAATACAGACACAAATCGGGTGAATAATATACGGTTCCCCGGATTTGCGCAACTGACCCTCATGAGCCTGATCTGCAATCCGATATGCCTTTTCAATCAGAGTAATATCATCAGACGGGTGATACCGTCTGATCATTTCGATCAATTTCTGATATAGGACCTCCGGTTCCGTAAAATCCTCCGGTATCGTACTGGTCTCCAGTTCTCCGGTATCTATTTTAATGTCTAATTGACTGTGCTTTTTTTCATCCATCCGCTGCCTCCATCCTGTGTAATACCATGTGTTACAGTACAATTTCGCATAGATATCCCCTATTTATGCCATAGCCCGGCAAAAGCCTGGCTGTTGTAGCTGGCAAGTAAGCATTGCAATACAACGCTGAAAATATAAAAATTATAACATAGTATACGCCGTTTTCAAGGTAAAATCAAGAAAGACTCGCCAATAACTATCAATTAATTACTATTATTCCCAATATAATTTCTATCCGTCGCGGATCTCAGAACACACTGCTCGTCAACTATGGCTCTCTAGATGTAATTACCTATGGCTAAGACTGCTCTGATGGCATTACGCTTAGCTCTGGCTGACCAGAAGGCGTTATCGTCGGCTCTGGCTGGTTAGACGGTGTCACAGCCTGCTGTCCATCAGCAGCCGTCGGTTGTGGTGATGGCTGCGGACTGGCGATAGGTGGATATACCGGACAAGGCGGAAAATACTGATAATAGTATTCACCGTAATTACGATCTGAAATATTTTTACGATTTAAAAATGCTTTGGTCACTTTCTTTTTCGTACCCTTTTTTACAGCATACACTTTCAGTAGTGTAGAGTCGGAGAACTGGATGCTAACCGTTTTACCGGATTTTATTTTCTGCTTGGTTCGAAACTTAGAGCCTGTAGTATAATAAACCGTATACCCTTTCGCCGCCTTTACATCAATAATCTTATAAGGAGTGCGAAAAAACCATCCTGTTTCTGAAATCGTATATCCATTTGGTCTTCTGACAGTCAAATGAATCTTATATGCTTTTTTCTTGCTACCTTTCTGACGAATCCGAATAGTGGTTTTTCCTGGATTTATTGTTTTGATCCTTCCCGCTTCTGTAACTTCAGCAACACCTTCATCACTGGATGTAAAGCGAAGTTTCTCTGGTTTTATATTCGTTTCCAGAAACAAATCACTGTATAGTGGCATGATCTTTTCAGTACCAATATTTTTTACCTTCAAGGTTTTTGCCATAACATGATGTGGCAGCATCGTGATGGAAAGTGCCATCACCAAAACTGCTATAATGATTCTTCTTCCTTTCATAATCCTCTTCCTCCTATATATTTATTCTGCACTCCGCATGCGTGTCACCTCAAAACCTTCGGTTTTTCGGTGTTCGTTGACACTCATATAGAATTTCCATGATGAATTTATCTGTCTGCAAGCAGACATAAATTCATCATGGAAATTCTGCACTCATGCTCTATACGTTCATGATCTATGCGTTCAATATATCACATTCATACAGAAAAATAAATAAGAAATACTGAAATTACGTTCCCCAGCATACACTATATCAATAATGGTTTGTCAGAGGTATCAAAATGCTAAATCATCTATGGGGTTATCTCATATTATTAGGAATTGGATTTGGTATAACGACAGGACAGGTAGAAGCCCTAAGCAATGCAGCTATCGACAGTGCTGGCGAAGCTGTGACTTTATCCATTACCATGCTTGGCATTATGTCCATGTGGATGGGACTCATTGAGATCACAAAGTGCTCCGGGCTGTTAGACAGTATGACCAAAGGTCTGCGTCCTCTGCTACATTTTCTCTTTCCCAGAATCCCGGAAAAACATCCGGCAAATGAATATATTGCTGCCAATATTATTGCCAATATGCTGGGGCTTGGCTGGGCTGCCACTCCTATGGGGCTGAAAGCCATGAAAGAACTGGCTGCTCTGGAACGGGAACGGCTTCATACAGAAAAAAACGGCAAAGCTCTGACCAAGGCCTCCGACGAAATGTGTACCTTTTTAATCATCAATATCTCTTCCCTGCAATTGATTCCTGTCAGTGTAATTGCCTACCGGACACAATATGGTTCCGTAAATCCTGCTTCCATTGTATTGCCAGGATTAATTGCAACTGCAGCCAGTACATTAGCTGCCATTCTGTTCTGCCGGATCATGTGCCGACGAGGGGAAAAGAAACATTGAATATTCATTAAAATATAAATTAGTAAAATAACAAAGTGCAACAGACCATATACCAAGACTCTGCTGCACTTAATTTAATTGTATTATTATATGGCTTTAATGGCAGCCTTTGCAACGTCCGCAATCGCCGCCGCAGCCACAGGATTTTCCGGCGCGTTTATCCCGGATCATACTGCGCACTGCCATAGCCACGATTCCCGCCAGTATCAGCAAAGTCACTCCGGTTCCCATGATTTCCTGCATATTCCTCCTCCGTTCTCAATAATATCTTTACCTCTTTTCCATTACGCCACTTCATTTTCTGTTTTCGCAATAGGTCACTTTATTATAAAACCTCTCACTGCGACACCGGCTTTGCCTCTCCATAGGACAATGTCTTACTTTCCTGATATGGTCGGAACAGCAGATAGATAAATGCAATGACAACCAAGAACGCTGCTACCGTACCAAGTCCAAACACTCCATTCAAAATCAGATTACCAATCTGGTAGACACACAGAGACACCAGATATGCCAGTACACATTGGAATCCAATGGCAAACCAGAACCACTTTCGGTTATTCATCTCCCGCTTAATAGCTCCCATCGCTGCAAAGCATGGTGCGCACAGGAGATTAAATACCATGAAAGAATATCCTGCTAGTGCCGGAGCAGCAGTCAGATACATCTGTAAATCACCCCAGATTTCATCTCCGTTTTCAGCCACATCTGCAGTGCCTCGGAATAAGATACCAAAAGTACTGACCACATTCTCCTTGGCAACCAGACCGGTTACTGCTGCCACTGCCATTTTCCATTTTCCCCAACCCAGTGGTGTAAACACCCAGGCAAAGGTCTTACCAATATGAGCCAGAATACTGTATTCCATCTGACTTTCTTCTAACATCTGCCATTTTCCGCTGACCCAGCCAAAACCGGATGCAAACCAGATCACAATGGTAGATAACAGAATAATCGTTCCAGCTTTTTTAATAAAGGACCAGCCACGCTCCCACATGCTACGCAGTACATTGCCCACCGTCGGCATATGATATGCAGGTAGTTCCATGACAAATGGTGCTGGATCACCAGCAAACATTCTGGTCTTCTTCAAAATAATACCTGATAATATAACTGCTGCCACGCCGATAAAATAAGCACTGACAGATACCAATCCACCATGTTTCGGGAAGAATGCCCCGGCAATTAATCCGATAATCGGCATCTTTGCCCCACAGGGAATAAAGGTGGTGGTCATAATCGTCATTTTACGGTCACGGTCATTTTCAATGGTACGGGATGCCATAATTCCAGGTACACCACATCCACTGCCAATTAACATAGGAATAAACGATTTGCCGGACAAACCAAATTTACGGAAGATCCTGTCCATGATAAACGCCACTCTCGCCATATATCCACAGCTTTCCAGAAAAGCCAGAAAGATAAATAATACCAACATCTGCGGCACAAATCCCAGGACAGCTCCCACACCGGCAACAATACCATCATTAATCAGACCTGTCAACCAATCAGCACAATGAATGGTCTCCAACAAACGCCCTACGGCATCATGCAAACCAATGATATGTAATCCTGGTATATGAAACAAATTCCATCCATCGTCCCCCAGCAAACCATCATTTGCCCAATCTGTTGCATAAGTCCCCACCGTCTGAACTGACACATAATACACAATCCACATTACTGCCACAAAAATCGGCAAGGCAAGAATACGGTTGGTCACGATCTGGTCGATTCGGTCAGACACGTTCTGCTTTGCTCCGGATTTACTTTTCGTACAGCAGGCACCGATGATAGAAGTAATATACTCATAACGCTCATTGGTAATGATACTTTCCACATCATCATCAAAGGAATCTTCCAATGCTTTGATTTCTGCCGAAACATCCGGCATCTGATCCAACTGTGAAGCAATTTTGTCATCCTGCTCCAACAATTTAATGGCAAAGAAGCGTTTCTGCTCCTCTGGCACCGACAACCGATCCTCTACAGAGGCAATAGCATCCTCCACTTCATTTGTAAATTCATGTACCACATTCACTGACTTTTTCTGTTTCGCCACTTGAACTGCCTTCTGTGCCGCCTCCTGCACGCCATCTCCTTTCAGAGCAGAAATACTGCAAACTTCACATCCCAATTTCTGGCTCAACTGTTCCAGATGAATCTGATCTCCCCGCTTTGCCACCACGTCCATCATATTAACTGCCATAACCACCGGAATCCCCAGCTCAATTAATTGGGTAGAAAGATACAGATTACGTTCTATATTCGTACCATCCACGATGTTCAAAATCACATCTGGTCTGTCGGCAATCAGATAATTTCGTGCCACCACTTCCTCTAATGTGTATGGAGACAGGGAATAAATTCCCGGCAAATCCATAATAGTTACATCGGAATGTCCTTTTAAGCTACCTTCCTTTTTTTCTACCGTAACACCTGGCCAGTTACCAACAAACTGGTTTGATCCGGTCAGGGCATTAAATAATGTAGTCTTGCCGCTATTGGGATTTCCGGCAAGTGCAATTTTTACTGACATGTTATTACCTCTTTCCTTTCTAAATATATAAATATGTTGCTTAGTATCATCCCCCTACCAAAAGTTAGCATTAGCTAACCTTTAGTCAAAAAAAATTATCTCCCCTTTTTATTCCTCAACCTCAATCATCTCAGCATCTGCCTTACGAATTGAAAGTTCATAGCCACGCACTGTTACTTCAACCGGATCTCCTAACGGCGCTACCTTTCTTATGTATACGGAAATCCCTTTCGTAATGCCCATATCCATAATCCGTCTCTTCACTGGACCTTCTCCGGATATCTTTTTTACCTTAACAGTCTGGCCTTTTGCCATGTCTCTTAACGTCATTGTCTCCTCCATCCTTTCCAAAAAACATTCCTTTTATCCTGTTATTTCCATGCATAAAACATAGCATGCATTCGCAGTCCATCCACTGATAGAATGTCAAATCAGAATCTTCCCTGCCATATCCTTGCCAATCGCCACTCGCGAATCCTTCACATTGACAATCATGTTGCCATTCATTTCAGAAATAACGGTAACTACTCCACCTACTACAAAGCCCAGATTAGATAAAAATCTTCTGGTTTCCTCTTTACCGCCCACCTTCTTGATCTCCTGAGGCATCCCAGGTTCTACCATTGTTAAAGGCATATTTCCTCACCTGACTTTCTACATGTCCCCTGCCTGGGAAACACATTCCTTTGATTTTCTGCAAGTTTTCATTGTTCCTATAGCGACCTCAAAATGCGGAACACATTCGCCTGTCTAATTTATCATAGAATTGATTTTGTTAGTTATGGCAATGTATTATTC
>CAMWKN010000123.1 GCA_947174825.1 uncultured Clostridium sp. | reverse complement strand
GTAGAGGGATATGAAAGCGCTTGTTCTTAATGGCGTTACCCCAGCCGAGCAGGTTATGTTATCAGAAGTCGATATTCCAGAAGTAAGACCGGGATGGGTTCTTGTTAAGGTAAAGGCATTTGGAATGAACCATTCTGAGAGGATTTTACGTCTGCATGAGATAGAAAATGAGTATATTCAGAAACCTATTATTCCTGGTATTGAATGTGTGGGGGGAATTGTTCATCCTTCTGACAGTCATTTTCAAAAGGGACAGAAAGTGGTGGCATTAATGGGAGGTATGGGACGCAGTTTTCATGGCAGCTATGCAGAATATGCCCTGCTCCCGGTACATCATGTTTTTGGAGTAGATACCAGTCTTTCCTGGAAAGAGCTGGCAGCGGTTCCGGAAACCTATTTTACTGCATGGGGTTCTTTGTTTGAATGTCTGCATCTGACAAGGGAAGATATTTTGCTGGTACGTGGAGCTACTTGTGCACTGGGCTATGCGGCAATACAGATGGCAAAGGCAGTCGGAAGTAAAGTGATTGCCACTACTCATAAAGAAAGCAAGCTGCCTTTGCTGAAGACAGCAGATGAGGCGGTATTAGATACCGGAAAACTGCAAGGGCAGCTATCTGGTGTGACAAAAGCCTTGGAGCTGGTGGGACCTAAAACGCTTCATGATACGTTGCATTGTATGGAAAAGGGCGGAATTGTCTGCCAGACCGGTATTCTTGGCGGGGTCTATGCCTTAAATGGGTTTGATCCGATAAAATTTATACCAAATAGTGTTTATCTCACCGGGTTTTATAGTAATGCTCCGACGCAGGAAGTGATGAATAATATTTTTTCTTTTCTCAGTGAAAATCATTTGTGCCCTTGTGTGGGAGCAGAGTTTAATTTTTCTGAGATAAAAGAGGCGTGTATGGCTTTGGACAGTGGGAAAGTGAATGGAAAGATTGTGGTAAGAATGGAGGAATTATAATGGATGCAAAAACTTGTTTACAGAAACTACAGTATGTAGGTGTGCTGGCTTTTGCTACGGTAGATGAATATGGGAATCCGCAGATTCGCAATATTAGCGCGATACACTATGAACCGGATGCCCTGTATTTTTTTACAGCCAAAGGCAAGAATTTTTGTAAGGAACTGTTGGCGGATGGACGTGTACAGATACTTGCTTACACAAAATATAAGGAAATGATACGCCTTTCTGCAAAGGCGAAACCTGTGGCGGAAGAGAATCAGGAACACCTAATTGATACCATATTTGATGAGCAGCCGTATCTTATCAATGTATATCCAGAGGACACCCGGAAATTAGCTGGCATTGTTTTTCAGATTAAGGATGCGGAAATTGAGTATTTTCATCTTGGAGTCAATCCTATTTTCAGGGAAAGTTACACGATTGGTAAAGGACATATTTCCTCTAAAGGCTATCAGATTACGGACGCTTGTGTTGGATGCGGGAATTGTGTGAAGAATTGTCCGCAGCGTTGTATTAAAAAGGGAAGTCCATATAAAATAGAACAGGAGCATTGCCTTCATTGTGGCAACTGCCATGAAGTATGTCCGGTAAAGGCGGTAGAAAGGATAGGATAATATGACACAGGCAGAGAGACGTGTTTTTTTGATTCAAAGATTACTTTCAGAACAGGAGAGATATGCTGACATGCGTATTCCGGCGGATAGGGAGGAGCAGAAAATGCTATTGCGTTCCCTATTTAATATCCGTATGCCAAAAGATATTTCTCATGAATTTTTAAGTATACAGGACGAATATCTCCGAGAGGAAATTGCTGAAAATGGGATTACGGATTGTGAGGATTTGGAGCCGGTATCGGAGGGAATTTATTTATGGCAGGGGGATATTACTACCCTGCGTTGTGATGCGATTGTTAATGCCGCAAACAGTGGAATGACTGGCTGTTATGTTCCCTGTCATAAATGCATTGATAACTGCATCCACACATTTGCCGGAGTGCAGTTGCGCATGGAATGTGCAGAACAAATGAGGAAACAGGGGAAAGAAGAGGAAACGGGGAAAGCGAAAATTACATCTGCGTACAATCTTCCTTGCAAATATGTTCTGCATACTGTTGGACCAATTGTTTCCGGCGAAGTGACACAAAGAGACAGAGAACTTTTGGCTCCCTGCTACCAGTCTTGTTTGGAGCTTGCTAAGCAGAGGGGAGTGAAAAGTATAGCATTCTGTTGTATTTCAACAGGGGAGTTTCATTTCCCAAATGATGAGGCGGCAGAAATTGCGGTGCAGACAGTAAGGCGTTACAAGGAGCAGGAAAATAGTGATATGGAGGTGATTTTTAATGTTTTCAAGGATGTCGATTACCAAATCTACAGGGAATTACTCAGATAAAATTGAAGTTCTGAAAGACAAACTGGAAGCAGCAGACAGTATTGTAATAGGAGCTGGTGCGGGACTTTCTACCTCGGCAGGATTTACTTACAGTGGGGAACGGTTCAGAAAGTATTTTTCAGATTTTGAGGAGAAATATGGGTTTCACGATATGTATGCAGGTGGTTTCTATCCATATGACACGCTGGAGGAACATTGGGCATTCTGGAGCCGGAATATTACTGTCAACCGTTATATGGATGCTCCAAAACCTGTTTATCAGAATCTTTTTGAAATAGTAAAAGATAAAGATTATTTTGTGCTTACAACCAATGTAGACCACTGCTTCCAGAAGGCAGGATTTGACAAGAAAAGGCTGTTTTATACCCAGGGGGATTACGGACTGTTTCAGTGTAGTGAGCCATGTTGTAATGAAACCTATGATAATGAGGAAGCTGTCCGTCAGATGATGGAGCAGCAAAAAGATATGCGTATTCCCTCCGCACTTCTACCGATATGCCCACACTGTGGGAAACCGCTGAGTATGAATCTGCGTGCAGATGATACTTTTGTTGAGGACGAGGGATGGCATCTGGCAGCAGAAAGGTATCATGATTTTCTGCGGACAAGAAAAGACGGGAAAGTATTGTTTTTGGAACTTGGGGTGGGGTATAATACGCCGGGCATTATCAAATACCCGTTTTGGCAAATGACAGCAGAAAACAGACAGGCAACATACGCCTGCATCAATTATGGCGAGGCGGTTTGTCCGGAGGAAATCGAGAGTCAGTCAATCTGTGTGGATGGGGATATTGGTAATGTCCTGTCAGATCTGATTGAATGAGTGGAGGTGTCCCATGCATGATATTTGGAATCCATGGCATGGATGCGTAAAGTGCAGCGAAGGATGCGAAAACTGCTATATGTATTTTCTTGACCGTGTACGGAATCGTGACGGAGCTGACATATATAAAACTAAAGATGGATTTACCTATCCGTTACAGAAGTACAGAGATGGCAGATATAAAATCCAGAGTGGAGAAATGATTCGTGTCTGCATGACATCTGATTTCTTTTTGGAGGAAGCGGATGAATGGAGAGATGAGGCGTGGGAGATTATGCGACAGCGTCCGGATGTAAAATTCTTTTTGCTGACAAAGCGTCCTCAGCGTGTAGCGGATTGTCTGCCACAGGATTGGGGGGATGGTTGGGAAAATATTATGTTCAATGTTACCTGTGAAAACCAGTGTCGGGCAGAGGAACGCATCCCTATTTTACTGCAACTTCCATTTAGGCATAAGGGGATCATGTGCGCCCCATTTATTGGTCCTGTCAGTATAGACAAATATCTTGCCAGTGGACAGATTGAACAGGTGATTTGTGGCGGAGAAAATTATGATGGTGCCAGACCATGTAGTTTTGACTGGGTAAAAAAACTGCGTTCGGAATGTGTGGAGCATCATGTTACGTTTTGTTTTATTGAAACAGGTACTGTGTTTATAAAAGATGGAAAGCGATACCATATGCCCCAAAAGCAGGTACAGAGTGAAATGGCATACCGATCTGGAATGAATTATGTTGGCAAAGCGATGGAGTGGAAATTGACCAATCCCTTGGGACTGGAAATACCGGAAATGGAATTATATGTGCCACATTACCGGAAGAACTGCGAATGTTGTGGGAGCAGACTGATTTGCAATGGCTGTTCAGATTGTGGAAGATGTGAGACATAATTTCCAACAGTTTTTGTTATAATTCATTTTAAGCCTTAGTGCTAGTTGACAATATATTTTAACATAGTAAAATTGAAATATAAATACAAGGAAGATTTTTTTTGATGTAAAAAGCATAATGGAGGATGTGCAGAATGCGAATTTTAGTATTAGGCGGTACAAGATATTTTGGAATACCTATGGTAAGGGAATTACTTGCCAAAGGACATGATGTAACTATAGCGACCAGAGGAAATGCCGAGGACGACTTTGGTGATAAAGTAGAGAGAATAATAGTCGAGAGAACTGATGTAGACAACATGAAAAAGGCATTTGAAGGGCAGCATTATGATGTGGTTATTGATAAAATTGCATACTGCTCCAATGATATTAAATATGCTATGGAAGCAATAAATTTTGAAAAATATATTTATATGTCCAGCACATCGGTGTATGAACCTAAACATATAAATACCAAAGAAGCAGATTTTGATGGTATTCACAGAAAAATGGAATGGTGTACCAGATTTGATTATCCATATGAAGAAATTAAACGTCAGGCAGAGTGTGCTCTATGGCAGGAGTACAGTAGTAAAAAATGGATTGCTGTCCGTTACCCATTTGCAGTAGGTATGGATGATTATACAAAGAGGTTGCGATTTTATGTAGAACATACTATGAAAGAGATTCCAATGTGTATTGATAACATAGATTGTCAGATGGGATATATTCGTTCGGATGAAGCAGGAAAGTTTCTTGCATATTTGGTGGATAAAGATTTTACGGGCGCGATAAATGGCAGCTCATATGGGACGATTTCCCTAAAAGAAATTCTTCAATATGTGGAGCAGAAAACAGGCAAGGCAGCCTCTTTGTCAGCATCTGGAGAAGAAGCACCTTATAATGGAGAACCAGAATATAGCATTAATACTGAGGTTGCTGAAGGATTGGGGTTTCGATTTTCGGTGTTGAAAGATTGGATCTATGATTTATTAGATTATTATATAAAAGAGGTTGAAAAGGAAGGTTGATGAATTAGAGGTATGGGAGTAATGATGATTGCTGTAATATAGATGTAGTGAATGCACATTTTTTAATAGTGGCAAACAAGGATAGAGCTTTGGGATAATCCTCTTACTGAACTTGAATATAATAAATGGAATAGTCTATATACAGCTTGTTAATCAGTAGAGCAAAGCGAAAAATGCTCTTTTAATTTCTCAAGCATTTTTTCTGCAATAGGAGTAAATACCTGGTATTTTTTCCAAATAAAATATAGTTTTGTTTCAAGTCTGGGTGTGAGAGGACGAAATACCAGACCGCTGTCGGGACTTGTATCAATCAGGTGTTCAAAGGTCAAAAGATACCCCAGCCCTTCTTTGACAAAAAGAGAGCCATTATAGGACAGTCGGAAAGAGCCTTCCAGATGTAGATTGTCCATTTTTTCTCCGCACCATTTGGGAATGTCTTTAGACCAGCCTTGTTCTGAACAGAATAGAGGAAGTCCGGTCAAATCATCGACAGAAACAGACTTTTTCCCTGCAAGAGGGCATTTTTCAGGCATGACGACACCCCATAAATCCGCTTTTGGAAATGTCAGATAATGGTATTTATCTGTACTTGGTTCCTCTGCCAGTACAGCAAAGTCAATGACACCTTTATCTAGTTTTTCTGTCACCTGTTCTGTGTCTCCGCTGGTGATGTGATATCGTAGGTCAGGATAGGTATTTTTGAGTGCCTTAATCTCAGCGGCAAGATGTCTGATTTGATAGGATTCTGCCAAACCAAAATAGATTTCACCACCTAATACATCATCCAGAGAGAGAAATTCTGTAGTAATTTTGTCCGCCATTGATACAAGGGCTTCGGCACGCTTGCGGAG
>CAMWKN010000122.1 GCA_947174825.1 uncultured Clostridium sp. | reverse complement strand
TAGGACAAACAGCCAATCCGGCATAGAAACATATATCCCCTGCCAGACGCCACCTGTAAATGGAAGCAAAAATTCTGGTTTTTCCTGTAATCTGACCAGATAATAATAAACAAAAACCCCGGTTACCACGGCCTGCAGCAAAATTTTTTGAACAGGTGTCAACCCCTCCGAGCGACACATAATAATCTTGATATAATCATCCAGAAAACCGATCAGTCCAAAACCGATGGTTGCAAACAAGACCGGAAGCAGTGCCTGTACATCACTCCTGAAAATCAGAGAAGTAAACCCTACCGCAGCCAGAATAATCACACCGCCCATGGTAGGTGTTCCTGCCTTTTTCAAATGTGTCTGGGGACCATCTTCTCTCACATACTGCCCAAACTTCATCTTACGCAAAAATGGTATTACGCAAGGGCATAACACCATACTCAGTCCAAATGAAATTACCATCGGAAAAATTGCGGTACCATAATATCCCATATCTGCCTCCCGGATTTACAGATCCTGCCGATCTGCCTAATCTTTCGTGCTGCTTCCTGCAACCGTTTCCTCTGGGGTATTTTCATTTTTCATCTATATCCTCTGATTCTCTATAATCAGAGAATTCCGCAAATAAAGCCAGATCCTATTGTATAGCAATCATTCTAAGAAATCAAGTTAGCACAACCAGTTATTTCGTTTCCGTTGTACTAATTCGGCTCCGCAGATTCTTCCGGCACCTCGGAGGCTGTCACACCCAGATAAGGAAGTGCATTATCTAACAAATCAGAAATAACAGGCGCTGCAATCTGCCCTCCGTAATAAATTCCCTCCGGTTCGTCTATCAAAACCACCGCCAAAACCTTGGGATCATTTGCCGGTGCAAAGCCCAGACAAGATGCAATGTATTTATTGCTTCTGCGTGGAAGTTTCTCGGATGTTCCCGTCTTGGCGCCCACCTGATAACCAGGCACAGACGCTTTGGAACCAGATCCTTCAGAAACCACAGTCTCCAGTATCATTTTCATATTCTCTGATGTCTCTTTGGAGACTACATTCTCCGTTACCGGATATTCTAGCCCCTGAATTGCATCAGCCTGTGTATCTTCAATGCTCACACCAAAATGTGGAACAATCATGTTCCCACCATTAATCACAGCACTGACTGTAGTCAGCAGGCGAATCGGTGAAAGCTGAAAGGACTGCCCAAAAGAAACCGTCGCCAATTCCACTGCCCCCACATTGTCCGGCTGATGCATGATGGTAGATGCTTCCCCCGGCACATCAATATTCGTTTTAGCGAGAATCTGCAACTGCCTCAGTCCACGAAACATGCCATCCACACCTAACCTGGCTCCCACCTCCATAAAGACCGGGTTACAGGAATTCTGCACCCCCTGAACGAAAGTCTCACTACCATGCCCCTGGGTCTTATGACAACGGATACGTCTGTCTTCCACAATTTTATATCCCGGACAATGAAACTGATCCGTTAACTTTACCACATCGGCCTCTAACGCTGTTGTGGCAGTTACAATCTTAAAGGTCGAACCAGGTTCATAGGTATCGCTGACGCAAGCATTTCTCCACATCTGATTCAGTCTCTCATTTTTCTCTTTCTCGGATAGTTTTTCCATTTCCTGCTCACTCATACCTGCTAGTTGATATGGATTGTTAAGAGAAAATTCCGGCGAATTGACCATGGCATAAATTTCTCCATTCCCGGGATTCATCATGATAATTCGCACTCCTGCAGCATTTTTTGCTTTTCGTACTTTTTCTGCAGCCTGGGTAGCAAACTGCTGCAAATTAATATCCAGGCTGGTATAAAGGTTATGACCTGCTACCGGCTCCTGCCGTTCTTCTGCCTTCCCTTCAATCTCAATTCCTCTGGCATTGGTTGTCGTCAATATAGCACCATCCTGCCCCTGCAGGGAATCATCATACTTGACCTCCAAGCCAATAATCCCCTGATTATCTGAACCGGTAAAACCAATCACCCGGGAAGCCAGATCATCAAAAGGATAATACCTCTTGTAATCTTCATCCACCATGACACCTGCCAGCCCCAGACTGCGAATCTGATCTGACAGCTCTTTTTCCACATTGGTTTTGATTCGCTCAATGGAGGAAACCTTTTCCACCCGTTTCCGCACGGTTTCTTCGGATAGATCCAATATATCTGCCAGACTCCGGATTACCAGCTCCGGATCCTCAATCTGGTTGTGGATGACAGAAATCGTAGAAACTGGTTTGTTTCCTGCCAGCACAGTCCCGTTTCGATCATAGATCACGCCCCTCTGTGCCTTGACACGTCGTTCCCTCTGCTGTACATCTTTTGCCCTGTTACCATAATAATCTGCCTTGCAAACCATCAGATAGGCAAGTCTGCCTGTCAGAGACAAGGTTAATACAACAATCATAACATAAGCAAAAATAATTCTCTGCCTCTGTGCGGTCTTACAATTTTTCAATATTCCATCCCCTGCACTCTGCTATAATCTATTCCGGATGCAATCACTCCGCTACTACTAGATTATTATATTGATGCAAAGGATATGACCATATTTTTTCAAGTTTGTTACCAAAAACGCTTTAGCGTTTTTGCAGAGCAACGTACTGACGTTGCTCTTGTTGACTTAGTTTCACTTTATCTGGCTTTGCCAGATATTAGTGATACGGTGGCTCTTTTTTATTCCATGGTGTCATCCCGTCTGGATACACCTTCTGGTTCTTCTGTATCCTCTGGTTCTGTCGTAGGATCTGATCTCGTTGTATCAGCCGGTTCTACTGTATTATTTGGCTCCGCTGTATCATTTGAACTCTGTGTATCATCCGGCACGGTTGTATCCTCTGGCTCTGCCGTACTATCTGGCTCTGCCGTAGCTTTCGCCTCTGCCACACCATAATCTTTGTCACTATAACCACCCTCCGGCACTTCCTGCAGTAAATTATTATTCTTGGTAGATGGCAGGGTAACATTGGTTTTACTCTTTCCACTGCTTTTATAAATTCCCAATAGCGGCAAAATATCCTCAAATACCTGACTGGAAAATTCTGTTGCAAAGGTACTATGTGCCTGATCCGCTACATGAGGCTGGTCAATTACTGTATAGATTAACACTTCCGGATCGTCTACCGGTGTAAAACCAACAAAAGATACCAAATAATTTTTATCCTTTCTAGGAATCTTTTCCGCGGTACCAGTCTTTCCTCCGATTTCATAGCCCTGTACCTTTGCCGGTTCAGCTGTACCTTCTTCTACCGTTTTATACAAATAATTCCGCAAACGTTCACTGGTTTTCTCCGTAATCACTTTGCGTACCAGTTTATTTTCCATACTCTCAATCGTCACACCAGATTCGCTCTGAATCTCTTTTACCACGTGTGGCTCATAATAATTTCCTCCATTGATTACTGCGGAAATCGCTGACGCCATCTGAATCATGGTAACAGTTTGAGATTGTCCAAAGCTGGAAGTGGCAAGCTCGGTACTGCGCAGGGTGTCCTCTGTAAAAACACTTCCGGCAAACTCTCCCGGCAGATCTATTCCGGTCTTGGCACCGAAACCGAATGCATTCACATACTGTAAAAATTTGCTTCCACCCAGACCGGCTCCCAATTGCATCAAAGCATCATTACAGGACTCCATCAAAGCCTGGCAGATGTTAACGGTACCATGTCCCCCCTTGCTATATGCCACACATTTGATGGTAGCATCTGCCACTTTCTGGGAACCGTCACAGACATATGTCTTATTCGGCGTTGTAGTTCCTTCATCCAGACAGGCAGCTACTGTTACCGGTTTGAATGTAGAACCTGGCTCATAAGCGTCACTGATACAAAAATTGCGCCACATCTCATTTCTCCAGATTTCCGTGATAAGCTCAATTTTTTCCTCATCACTCATCTGTTTCACATCTTCTTCGGTATAGTGATTATTTCGCTTTGCTGCTTCCTCTCTCTCCTGGGCACTCATCTTTTCCAGTTCTTCTTCACGATACTGTCCCTTTTTTAGGATAATCTTCATTTTCTCTTCAGCACCCATACTCTGGATTTTGTCTTCACTATACTGCCCTGTCAGCACATTTGGATTATTCAGATCATACCCTGGCGAGGACGCCATGGCATAGATCTCTCCATTCTTGGGATTCATAATAATGACGCCCATCTGCTCGGAACCTGTTTCCGATTGGAATTTCTGCATATGCTGTTCCAGAATTCCCTGCACATTAATATCTATAGTAGAAACCAGGTTGTTTCCATCTACTGCATCTTTGACCGTCTTAATTAGATTCAGATCCGAATCATAATATCCATAACTCTTGCCAGGTGTACCATTTAATGTGGAATTATACTGGTTTTCAATCCCCCAGATACCATTATTATCAGAAGAACAAAATCCCAACACATTACTTGCCACAGAAGAATATGGATATTTCCGTACATATTTCTCTTCAAACCATACTCCTTGAATCTGCTTATCATCCTCGGCTAAGTCCTCAAATTCTTTTTTTACCTCAGAAGAAAAGGTCTTCTGCTCCTCCATCTGCACCATATAATAGCGGGAATTGGGATTGGTTTGAATAATCGCATCAATCTTTTTCCGGGTCAGTCCGATAACTTTATCAAGAGCTTCTGCAGTGGCATCTAAAATACTGGTATCCGATGACAAAATCTGTGGATCCAGAATCAGGTTATACATCTTCGTATTCGTAGCAATTTTATTCCCATTACGATCCAAAATTTCGCCCCGTTTTGCTGGAATTGGATTATTCATGTAGCTTTGCTGCTGCAACACTTTCCTCTCATAATCCGAACCTTGATCCCGATCTAATAATAAGATTCTGACCACCATAGCACCACACGCAATAACAATCAGCACAAATACAATCAGCAGCCGAAAGGACATCATACGGCTGCTTCTTCTATTTTTTATTTTTTTGGTTTTTTTATGATAATCCCGTTTTTCCGTTTGTCTAATCTGTCTCCTCATACTTTTCTCCAAAACATCCCCTGTTACGACCAGTTATCAAGATCAATGCGCATTTGGTATCTTACCATACTGTTTCACAGTATCACTTTTCTTGCTCTGGTACTTGTGGATCTGATTATCCTGTGCCTGCACCATGCCCAGTTTCCCCGTTGCTCTGTTATAGACTTCCGATAAATCCACAGAATCCAAAATCTCCTGATAAGTATCATTATTACTTTCCCTCTGAGATGCAATGGAATACTCCATCTGAACCACCCGGTTCTTCTGCTCCTGCATCTGATTCTGCGCCTGAATATAGTTAAAGCAAACATATAATGTCACTGCAGCCACTGCTGCCAGAAACAGAATTGATTTCATGTCTACCCATGGCATGCGAACTGGCTGTTGCAGAACCCGTCTGCGGATCTGCTGCTCCTGACGTTCCTCCTCCCGCCTGCGCTCTTCCTCGCTTCTTCTTGGAAGGGTATCAATGCGGCGCACTGTATTCCCATCCACATATGTATGGCGTTCTGTCGCAGAATAACTCCGATAAGCAGAGCGGTTTCTACTCGAATATCTTCTATCTGCCATATCTGATAAACTCCTTTCCATCTTCCACAATGTTCCATCCTGGCACACATTTTATATCTATTCGCTTTCACAAATCATTGCACCGGATTATTAAGAAACATTTGTATCTATCACTATGTTATGATGCCCTGATTACTCAGCAGTGCTCAAAAATCCTCAACTTGGCACTTTTGGAACGGGGATTTTCTGCCATCTCCTGCTCCGTTGGCAAAATAGGTTTACGGGTAACAACCCTGCCCTTTGACACTTTCCCACATACACAAACCGGAAAGCTCGGCGGACAGGTACAAGGATTTTCTGCACTGCGGAATATTTTCTTGACAATCCGATCCTCCAAAGAATGAAAGGTAATGATACACAATCTTCCACCCGGATTTAACAGATCAATC
>CAMWKN010000121.1 GCA_947174825.1 uncultured Clostridium sp. | reverse complement strand
GACGAAAAACAGAAAAAATATTACGAAAAGGTCATTCGAGATCGAATGGAAGATTTAACCTTACTGTTTGAGGAACTCTTTACTTATACCAAATTACAAAATGCCTCCTATGAGCTGGTTTTGGAAGAAACCAATTTCAGTCAAATTGTCATGAACTGTCTCTTTGATTTTTACGAGCAATGGCAGGAAAGTCACATCACTCCCAAATTGGAAATTGACGAAATCCCTGCCCCTGTATTATGTAATGAATCTGCAGTAAAACGTATTTTGACCAACATATTGCGCAATGCCACCATCCATGGCAAGAGCAACATCCAGATTAACTACCAGATCCAGAATGGGCAGGTGCTTTTTCGCTGCAGCAATCCGGTGGCAGATACGGAAGATCCCGATCCGGAACAGGTATTTGACCGATTTTACCGGGCAGACACCGCCAGGAGCCAGACTTCCAACGGACTGGGGCTGTCCATTGCCATGGAACTGACTAAACGAATGGATGGCGAAATTCAGGCAGTAATGGAAGATGATATTTTTACGATAGAAGTCCGTTTTCCCCTATTACACTAAGCTTTATGATACAAAAAAATTATCATGTCCATTGCCTTAATAAAATAAACTATTATCTCTGTAAAACTAATTATTCATGTATAAATCTCATGGATCTCTGCATACTAAAGTGAAACCAAATATGGATAAGCAAGCTGACAATCACATTCGTCAGCAGAAATGAGGTTAAACATGAATCAATGGAATCGACAGCAAAACAAAGAAAAATACCAGAATATTATAATTACCAAAACAGCCATGTTTCTCATTGCATTTGCCATTGCCTTATTTTCTACTCTCCTTATCAGCCAGGCAGTATCCGCCGCTGATGTAAACGAAGAGGGAAAAGCTGCTGCAAAAGCAGAACTGAAACTGGATGAGGGGCAGGAATACCATGCCTATATTCTCTTTCAGGCACAGAACAGTTGGGTATTTCGGGGGAGATTCTGGGAAGCCGATAAAGGTCCCAGCAGCGAAAACTGGGACAAGCTCCTCACATCCCTAAATGTTAGCACACCAGTTGTAGTAGATGGCATAGTGGAAGATACCATCATCAAAGGAAATGGTCATTACATCGTACGATTATCTGGTCTGAATGGCTCCCCTTCCGCTGGTGCAGACAATGCCGAATTTGGTATCTTGGGATTTTCTACCGATATTCCCAAGAATGACACGATCAAATTTGATAATATCAGCGTGCGGATCGACGGTGTGGACAAAGGTACCGTAACCGGAGATGACGTGTATTATGATAAAGATGACATTGACGATCCTGGTTTGATTACTGTAGAGGTCTTTAATGCATGGCATGAGGAATGTAAAAATTTATCTCTGACGCTTCCGAATGATACTGTGGAGATCGGTTTTGATGTCAGCGGATTCCAGTATGACAATCCAAACGCCAGCGGTGAGACAGAGGATACTGCATTGGATTCGGACAAAAAAGACTCTAAAGACCAAAAAGATACCGCAAATCAGGATAATAACGGAAAAGCGAAAGATGACAGGAAGGATAACAAAGCTCTGCCTATTACGATCGCCGTTATCATCATAATTGTTCTGGTGGCTGGCAGTATCTATCTCATGATGAAACGGGAGAAGAATTAAGGGAATGAGTGTCCCTCTCTCTCAGCCCAACGCCACATCCAGAATCATCATAATCAGAAAACCACCCACAAATCCCACTGTACCGCTTTTTCCAGGAGAACTGAGATGAGCCTCCGGTATCAGTTCCTGCACCACAACATAAATCATGGCACCAGAGGCAAAGGACAAAAGCCCCGGCATCCAGGAAACAAGCAGACCAGACAGAATCGCCGCCAGCACCCCAAAAATTGGTTCCACCACCGCTGACAAACTCCCGATCAGGAAAGCGTTTTTCCGGCTCATGCCATCCTGCATCAAGGGCAGCGCTACAGCAGTCCCCTCCGGATAATTCTGAATGCCAATTCCGATGGTCAGGGCAATGGCACCGGAGAGAAGTCCTGGCTCATTCGCATACTGATCTGCCATGGCAAAAGCAATCCCCACTGACATGCCCTCCGGAATATTGTGCATCATAATGGCAAACAGCATCATCAAAGTACTTTTTCGGCAGTTCCTAAGTTGATGGTTTCCCTGTAGTTTCTGGTAAATCCGTTGAAAAATGGAATCTGTCAAAAAGAGCAGGATAACCCCCAACAGAAAACCAAAAGAACATACCAGCCAACTAATCTGCCCCAGCTGCTCCGCCTGCTCCATACCAGGAATCAACAGGGACCACATGGAAGCTGCAATCATAACACCCGCTGCAAATCCCAGAAACATACTTTGAACCCAATCTATCATATTCCGCTTCATCACAAACACACCCGCCGCACCGAATGTGGTAATTCCGAAAGTAAACATCGTGCCTATCCAGGCATAAAACACTCCAATCATATAACCAATCATAAATTTCCGGACACACCGCTTACTATGTAGCATCCGACAAAATTATGACTCCTCTGACAAATAAAATTAATTTATCATATGTAGAGTGCCAGAAGATGTTCTTTTACTGCGGGGCAAACTTCTGATATGATTTACGGGCTTTCTTCAAAATTTTCTCCTGGGTCTGATTCCGCTTTTTGCCCTGACACTGAAACCAGGAAATCTTTGCCGGAACTTTTTTCATTCCTGCAAAAAACTGATCTGCAAGCTGATCCACCTGGAATTCCTTCTCTTTCAATTTCTGTGTTTTCCCATTTAGGTAGCTATAAGCGTACCAGACTTCCTTATCCTTTTTCTTGTTCCATTTTAATCCTCCATCGGCAAAAGTTCGGGCTGTCAGCATACCGCTTTCTAAAATAACCGCTCCACGCCAGAAATATCTGGCTCCTGCACCTCCCGACACATAATTGCCTGCTAAATAATAATAAGCTCCCGTATCCAAATCCACATAGGCAGTATCAATACCAAAACCATCCAAAATATCAATCTCTCCAGCAGCATCTGTAATTCTGCGAAGACTCTGTCCATCTGCTGCAATCTGATAATAATCCGTGTATGTAAAACCACCAGAACCCTGTTGTCCGCTTGTGACAATCAATTCCAACTTTCCGTTATGATCCAAGTCTGTAACGGCATAATGATGATAATCATCCTCCTCCCACCACTCATCTTCTTCTATCAGGCGTTCTATATAACGACTGATACAGGCAAGCTGATTTTCTATTGACAATGGATTCTGCCCTTCTGATCCTGACGGTAGCATGGAATCTGTTTTGCCTGTCGGTTTCGGCTGTATACTCTGTGGTGCATTGGAAGCACTAGGGCCGGCATCGTTTCCTGCCAGCACATTTGTGGGTTTCCAACTACCGGTAGTACCCGGTTCCTGCCATAGTCCCAGCATGCCAAAATATATTTTTTCCGCATCCTTTTCCCCCACTGTTTTTCCCTCTGCCGTCTCCAAGTCAATGCAGATATAATATTCTTCATCATCTTCTTCTATACTATAGCGAAACAACAACTTTCCCCCTGCAATCTCCAGATATATTTTGCTCTCTTCTGGCAGACTAAAATATCTGGAATTTTGCACCGCTAATGTCAGCTTTTCCTCATAATACAGGCTGGATTCTGTAAGCAAATAGGAAAAAATTTGAGGATTCTTCTGATTTTTGATCAAGTAGAGCCGATCCCCTTCCACAAACATACTGTCATCATAATAGGCATCGTCCCATGCTAGATCATTCTCCTCATAACACTTCTGAAACTGTTCCTCCGAAATCAATTCCCTACGCTCTCCATTCTGACAATCCCATTCCCAGATACTTTGATCCTCTATAATCTGATAATACACCTTGTCTCTGATCTGATCTGCCATATAGGCTGCCTGAGAAGGGCATCTGTCATCAATATTCTGCCGTTCTTTGCTGACCAGGTTATAACACCAGAAACCATAGCTATTCTCATTAATTTTTCCTGCGTCTCTTCCCGTATGGTACAATATCCGATCTCCAGTAACCAGTGATGGCAAATAAGCATAATCCGGATTATAGGCATATTCATCGGATGGAGATATTTCTATCGGCTGTCCTCCCGATACCCGATCGTAGGCATATAATACGTTCTCATCAGACTGATAGATCAGATACCTGTCATCTGCGTAAACTCTTCCCAGACCTGCTGTAAAAAGAAGGTCCGAATCAACTCCACTGATCTCCTGAGCATCGCCAGAACAGACAAAGAGCTCCCTTGCTTTTTCAAAATCTGGTTCCTCTTTGCTGCCTTTTTGCTCTATTGGTGCAGCATACACATGTTGATGATCTATCTCGTCTTCCTCATCTTCTGTTTCCTCATCTTCTATCTCCTCATCATAGACATACCATATAATTTCTTCATTATCCACCCATAGTAAGTTCTCTGCATAATCCTCATCATCCTGCGCTATCGGCAGCGCAAATTTTTTCTGATAATTTCCATCTACGCTCCATTGTTCTATCGTTCCATCTTCCTGCGCAATATACACCATCCTGTCATTGGCATAAGGATACTTCCTACAGAATGCTATCGGTGTAGCTGATATGACCGGCTGATCCTCCATTCCACTTCCAGCTACCATGTCAGGGCAGGCTCCGGCTGTAAAAATAATTCCCATTCCTATTCCCACAAATAAGATAAAACGCAACAGATTTTTCAGAAAATAATTCCTATTTTTCATCATACTACACCTCTCTCTATTAAATCACATAAAAACAGCCCTATAATAGATTTACGCAGTAAACCTATTATAGGGCTGTAATTTTAATTTGTCAACCAGCTTTATGTATCAATTATTTTCACATGTATACTCTGCACAAGAATGGCGATCAGCTATTTCTTCCGAATCGGATGTCGGATCACCGTTCTCCACTTCTCCGGCAAAACTCTTCTGGCATCGGACAGATAAATTTCGTGATGCAGTCTCTTCGCAGAAAAATCATTCTCATATCCATTCTCCTGCAAAAACTGATCTATCAAGGCAACTGTTTCCGGCTCCTGGTCAAAAGAACCAATATGCATGCACTGTACACACAATCCCTCCTCTATGGTCAAAAATTCCACCTTGGAAAAGTCCGTTTTCTTCTTCCTCGTGGCTTCTTCTACCGCCCATGCAAAGTCTGACTCCGTCACGAAATCAGGCAGGCGGATGACTGAGATCCAGTGAAATTCATCCTTCCTGCTATAATCAATTCCATTCATGCCCTCCTGCCACCAGAATCCTTCCAGTGGCGGAACCACATAGTCAAAATAGCCCTCTATTTGATGGCTTCCCTTTTTACTCATTTTAATCGTAAAAGCAATCGCATACAGTAAGCCGATTGCCTCTTTGTAGGTGCCTCCCTCCTCATTGGGATCGCCGACTCCTCGGACTGCAATAAAATTCATTTCCGGAACATGAACAATTTCTGGCTTATTTTTCGGCATATAAAATTCCTTGTATTCTTTCTTGTAATCAAATGCCATCGCTATGCCCTCCTATCCTAATTGCTTTTCAAAAAACTTTCGCTACATTGTCTGCATTTCCCTTCTATTTTAGTAAATATTATGCCATACATCTATTTCTGACGGTTCTGGCTCCTCAAATTGCGACAAACATTTTGCCAACAAATTATCATCCACATAATAATCGGAACTGTCTGCCAAGTGCGTCAATGACTGATTCCGAGCAGCAATATTCTCCCGTAATTTTTCGTCAGAAATATCCACATAATGCCACTCAAATAACACTTGACTATTATTAAAAAACTCTGTAATTTCCGCTCTCTCCGCTCTTGTCCAAAATCCCCAATCCAAAACCACATTGACTCCACAAACACATATTTCCATCGCTTTCTGCAAGAAATATTTTCTGACGCCAGACATGATGGCATCGTGCCTGTCTCCCAAATCA
>CAMWKN010000120.1 GCA_947174825.1 uncultured Clostridium sp. | reverse complement strand
GTGGTGAGATTTGTGATCTATGTCAAGGAAATTCTAATAACAGCATATATGTAGCATTTAAAAACGGAAATATTAAAATTCTTCAGTTAAATATCCAACAGTGGTCTGGAAGAACACTAAGGGTAAGGAAAACTATTGAGCAATTAATTTTTAATAAGAAGTATGAACAATTTGTTGTTAGAACAGAAAAAGGGGAGGTCTTATGTGGTAGCGAAATAATTGGTGATTTTTCGGAAGTCCTGCTTTCAAATGTAAAATTTATCGCTCAGTCGCAGGATGGGGAACAGTTTGGGATAGTCACTTTAGATAATTGTATTAAAATAGGGGATTTGCAAGATGGACAGTTGGGAAATGTTCCACGTATTCATGAAAATACTACTAAAATACAATTGAGCCCAGATGGTAGATTTGTAGCTATTGCAGAGAATGGTAATACGTTGCAAATTCTTGATATAGAGAAAAAAGAATATAAAAGGCCATTACAGTGTAATTCGGAAATAACCTCTATTTCTTTTAGGATAGATAATGCAGATATTCTAACGACTGCTGGAGAACTGTATGCAAAAGTTTGGGAAATCAATTCAAATGTAGGGGTATGCATTAGACCTTTAGGAGATATGGCAGATTGGATACGAAATGCATATTATAGCCCGGATGGGAATTATTTTGCAACATCATCCATTGATTCTACAGGGAAAATTTGGAATACACAACAAAGAAGGATGCATAAGCTAATGTATGGTCATAAAGATCGAGTTACTTCCATAGCTTATGATAATTCAGGAAGACAATTAGTGACGACTTCTGATGATTGTTCGGCAAAAATATGGGATGTAGAAAAATCAGCATGTATAAAAACATTAGTCGATAATGAAAAAACTGTCCATAATGCTGTTTTTGATAAAAATGATAAAAAATTAGTTACTGTTTCTTGGGACAAGACAGGAACTATTTGGGATTTAGAGGAAAGAGAAGAGCCTAAACATTTAATAGGTCATGATGCCCCTATTCTTACAGTTTTATTTGATAGGTCATATCAAAAATTAATTACGTCTTCAAATGACAAAACAGCAATTGTATGGGATGCAAAAACTGCAGAAAATACAGGAATTCGGGTAAAACATGATGATCGTTTAAATAGTGCAGCATTTAGTCCAGATGGGAAGTTTTTAATTACATCTTCATTTGATAAAACAGCAAGAATTTGGACGAGTGATGGTCAATATATAACGAGTTTAGATAAACATAGTGATTCTGTACGAAGTGCAGTGTTTAGTCCAGACGGAAACTATATAGTCACAGTGTCGAGAGATGCAGTAGGCAAATTGTGGGATGGCCACAAGTTTACATGGATTAGAGATTTGATAGGACATACTTTCTTTGTAAGAAGTGCAATGTTTGATAAAGAAAGTAAGAAAATTGTTACGGCTTCATATGATGGTACTGTAAGAGAATGGAATTTAAATGGAGAAATTCTGAATAAAATTTATAGCATACCAGGAGTGTTTATCTGTGGATGTGATTTTCGGAATTTGAATCCAAAATGCGCCATCACTCCGGAACAGAAAAGATTATTTTTTACATTTGGGGCTTTAGTCGATTAATTAGGTTTGGAGAGGAGCGTAAAATATGGATTTATTATCTATTTTGGCACCTATGCCTATTATATGGCTGATTGTAGAGTTGCTGTTTTTTGGAAGGAATGGATCAACAGTAAAGGCATGTGTCCGTACTCTGATAATAACAGTAATTTTGGCAGTGACAGTTTGGAAAATGCCGATTAGAGATATAGTAGTGGCTGGTTTTGAAGGAGTTATTATGTCCCTTTGGCCTATAAGTACTGTTATTGTTGCAGCAGTCTTCTTATATGATATTTGCAATGCTACTGGAAATATGCAATATATACGTGATACTTTAGCTTCCGTTTCTAAAGATAGGAGGGTTTTAGTCTTATTAGTTGCATGGGGATTTGGTGGATTTATAGAGGGAATAGCTGGATTTGGAACCTCTATTGCAATCGTTGCAAGTATGTTGGTTGCATTGGAATTTCCTCCATATATTTCAGCAACATTAGCTTTAGTTGCGAATCCCATATCCAGTGTATTTGGATCTTTAGGGGTGCAGATGCTTACTTTGTCGCAGGTGACGGATCTTCGGGCTAGTGATTTAGCAGTATATTCCACTTATGTTGTTATACCTATAGTGCTTTTGACACCATTTATTTTGGTGTATATAACAGGAAAAGCATATAATATAAAACCGATTTTTGGTGGGATATGGGGTTTAGAAATTGTTAGTGCAGTATCTTTTGCGGCACCGATGTATTTTGTGGTAAAATATGTAAACGAAGATTTGACTGGAGTGGCTGGTGCCATTTTTTCCTTAATGGCCATGGTGTTGGTAATTAGTGTATCATCTAGGAAAAAGGTATCCTTTAGAACCATTAAAGGAGAAAAATTGAAAAAGCAATTAATAGCGTGGTCACCATTTATTTTATGTGTTTTATTTTTGATAGTGACATCAAAGCTTTTTTTACCTATAAATAAATTGCTTTCAAATGCGAAAATAGCAATTCCTATTTCTATTGGAGAACAATCATCGGAGTATGTTGTAAACTTGCTTACGACATCTACGCTATGGATATTTCTGTCAGCTTTTTTAGGTGGAAAATTGCAGGGGTTGTCGGTAAAACAGTGTGTAAAAATATTGTATAGTACTATAGTGCGGATGCGGAAAACAATTGTTACACTAATGATTTTATTATCTATTTCCAGAATTATGACATATAGTGGAATGATAAAAGAAATTGCCATTTCATTAGTTTACTTGACGGGCTCAGCGTATTTTATTGCTGTTCCATTTTTGGGGACAGTTGGAGCATTTATTACAGGTAGTGCAACATCAGCAAATGTATTGTTGGGAAATTTACAGGTAACAGCGGCAAATGAACTAGGAAAAAACCCATCTTTATTTATGGCTTTTAGCATAGTTGGAGGAACGATAGGAAAAATGATGAGTCCACAAAATATAGCCGTTGGAATAAATGCAGCAAAAATTGTTGGTCAAGAAAGTAAGATGTTTAGAGAACTTATTAAATGGTATATATTGTTCTTATCAGTTTTAATGGGAATAAGCATTATCACTAATGCAATATATTAAAAACAAAGCTCAGAGAGCTTGTAAACACAGCAGTTTGAGCACTACGTAGCTTTGAAAGGTTCATTTCTTTCTTGTGTTTTAAGAGGCATTTATACATTCGAGAGTGGATGCACCTCTGTTCTGAGGGGCTTTCGCCAAATAGTATAAACCTTTTGGTAAAACCCCGTACAGTCCGGCAAACTCCTATACAATTTGGCATAGCTGGTATATTTCGCCAAATAATATAGAGGTTTGCCAAAAAGTATAGTGGTATGCCATATAGTGCATGAGTAAATTGATAAAAAGAAAATGGGAAAATGACAATGCAATAAAAAGGGATATTTGGCATAGTCCCTTTTCTATTTCTAGCGTTTCAGATCAGAAAAGGTATCTCTCAAATTCATACAAAGAAATTCATCTGTTTTTCCTCAAATATATTTTTTAATATCAGCAGTCCTTTTCTCAAATCATCTTCCGTATTGGGTGATGCAACAGACACCCTAACATAAGATGATTTGTTTTCGTTCTGTATTGCGAAACGGTGGGAGCCAAGTACATGAATCCCTTTCTGCAATGCCAGCAGCTCCAGTTCCTCGCTTGTCAGATGGGCCGGGATTTGCAGCCAGTGAAAGAACCGCTCAATATGATCGGTCTGGGATAATGGAAGAAAAGCATTCCAAGGAGAAAAAGAATCTCCTGGGAAAACAGACTTAAATATCTGGTTCCTTTTCCGGGCAGAAAGGATTTTCTGCTTCACAATGTTTTCAGCTTCCCCGCTCTCAATCAGTTCTGCAATGATCTCACTGTTGAGGGAAACGGTTTTCAGGTTGATGCCAAGCATACCGGAGACTACCAGCTCCCGGTACCTATCCGGAAAGGCAATAAAGGCCACCCGCAGTCCGGCACACAGAGATTTTGAAATGCTGCAGATGTGGACTGTCTGCTCCGGCACCAGAGAGAAAAACGGCTTTGCTTCAGGAGCAGTATGGCCATAAACGGACAGGAAGGAATAAATGTCATCCTCTATCACAAGCAGATGAAACCGTTTTATGATTTCTGCCAGTTCCATCCTGCGGGACTGCGGCATAAAGATACTTGTCGGGTTGCTGCAGGTGGGCATGAGGTAAATGCCCTTTATTTCCGTATTCTTACAGATGGTTAAAAGCCCTTCAGGGGACATCCCATATCCGTCAGCAGGGACAGCGATCAGCTGGATGTGCAGGAAATTGGCAAGCCCCTTAAAATTTGTATAGGTAAAGTTGTCCACGGCTATTTTATCCCCTGCCTTGAAAAGGGAAATGAGTATGACAGATAAGGCGTTCTGCGCCCCGGCAGAGAGCAGGACATTTTCTTCCCCGGCACTGACCCCTATCCGGTGCAGCCACTTCCGGGCGGCGTTTATCTGCCGCTTCGTTCCGAGGGGGCTGCTGTATTCAAAAAGCCTTATGGATTCCTCCCGGCCAAGGACGAGCCGCGCCGCATTCTGGACGGCATGGTTGCTTTCATAGAACGGCTTAATCATGCCCATTTCTATAACACTGCCATCTTTTTCAAGAAAAGTATTCTGTGCGGCAGTGCCGGGAGAGACAAAAGTTCCCCTGCCGGTGACGGCATACAGAAGCCCTTTCAGTTCGCACAGCTTATATGCCCTTGTGACCGTGCTTAAGTTCAGGTCAAGGAAGTCGGCAAGTTCCCGCTGGGGCGGCAGCTTTGTATTTTCCGGCAGTTTCCCGGACAGGATATCTGCCTCAAGGCTGGCTGCTATGGAAAGGTAGTAGGGCTTTTCCAGTCTGGATTTCTGCGGCCTCCACGACATGGGATAATCTTCAAAGGAATTGACAGGCATAGGTTTTATCCTCCACAAAATTGTATGCAACACAATTCTAACATTGTATGCATACATTTTCAAGCTTATAATGAACTGCATACAGATGCGCAGCTGGAATAACCGAGGAGGATAATGGATATGAAGAAAAAATCACGATAAAGGAAATTGCCCGGATTGGGATCATGGCGGCGGCAGTGTATGTTGCTTCAGCCTTTTTGCAGATTCCCATCCCTACAGCGATAGACAACACACGGTTACATATGGGGAATGTCATGTGCCTGCTGGCCGGTATGCTTTTAGGGCCTCTGCAGGGCGGGCTTGCGGCGGGGATCGGCTCCATGTTCTTTGACCTGACCAATCCGGCTTATATTGCGTCCGCACCTTTTACTTTTGCATTCAAATTTGTCATGGCATGGATATGCGGGAAGATTGCATCTGGCAATTCGGCACATCTGAAGCAGCGGTACATACTGGGCGGCATAGCAGGCGCTTTTGCCTATGTGGTTCTTTATCTGTCAAAGAATTTTATTGAACACCGTTTTATAGTGGGGCTGCCTATGGAAGCAGTCATGCTGACGACAGTGCAGAAAGCGGTGGTGTCCAGTGTAAATGCCATAGTTGCCTGCCTGGTGGCGGTTCCCCTTGGGCTGGCCCTGCGCCCTGTGATGGCGAAGATCATAAAATAACTATGGAAATGGATATGACAACAGGAAAGCCCGTTAAGGCTCTGCTGAAATTTTCTGTCCCGTTGTTTGCGGGAAATATCATGCAGAACCTCTACAATGTTTTTGACGCGGCGGTTGTAGGGCATATATTAGGCAAAAATGCTTTAGCTGCAGTGGGAAACTCCTATGTCCCCACGCTGATCATCAACAGCATTATTTTAGGGCTTTCCTCCGGCATTCTGATTTTGCTGGCACAGGTTTATGGTTCAAAGGGAACTGAGCAGGTACAAAGCTGCATGTGTTCTGTCCAGACA
>CAMWKN010000119.1 GCA_947174825.1 uncultured Clostridium sp. | reverse complement strand
ATATAATAGAGTGGACAGAGGATAAAGACTTTTGGGTTCGCAGGGCATCGGCAGTTATTCTGATTCCGGCAATCCTTCATAATGATTATGACGGTATTGATCCATTTATTATATCTGATAGGCTGATGGATGACGAACATGACTGGGTGTTAAAAGGTTATGGTTGGATGCTTAAGTCAGTATCGCAGATTGATCAGTCTGCAGTAGAGCAATATTTGATAAAAAATCATAAGGAAATGCCCAGAGTTGCGTATCGGTATGCGCTGGAGAAGTTTGATAAGGATACCAGAAAGAAGCTAATGGCATTGTAATTAACGAGAGTAAAATAAAGGAGAAAATTATGGAATTAACAACAGAGAGACTGCTTCTACGTCCATGGAAGGAATCGGATGCGGAAAGTTTATATGAATATGCGAAAGACCCAGAAGTGGGACCGATTGCCGGATGGCCAGTCCACACCAGTGTGGAGAATAGCAGGGAGATTATCAGAGACGTTTTGTCTGCAGAGGAAACATATGCTGTGTGCTTAAAGGAAGATGGGATAGCGATTGGCAGTATTGGCTTGATGCTGGGAGATGCCAGTAATCTAAATTTGTCGGATACGGAGGGAGAAATTGGTTACTGGATCGGAGTACCGTATTGGGGACAGGGACTTATTCCTGAGGCAGTGAACGAATTGCTTCGCCATGGATTTGAGGATTTACAGCTGGTAAAAATTTGGTGTGGATATTTTGAGGGGAATACCAAATCCAAGCGTGTGCAGGAGAAATGCGGATTTACTTATCATCATACAAACAAGGATATTTATTGGAAGTTGATGGATGATATTCGGACGGAACATGTTACCTGCATGAGTAGGAAGGATTGGCATTGAAATTTAGTTAAAGCAAGGCGGTAGGGAACAATCTCTATCGTCTTTTCTTTTTTCTAAAACATATTGACAGAATTAGACTATTGTGATAGTCTAGACTATAGTAATAGTCTACGGAGGATATACTATGAAAGATAAACTTTTTGACAGCGAAGCAAAGGTTATGGAAATCATATGGGAAAAAAGCCCGATTTCAGCAAAAGACATCAGTCTGATCGCTTCTGAGAAGATCGGATGGAATAAAAATACGACATATACGGTAATTAAAAAGTTAGAAGCAAAAGGGTTTATTCAACGTGAGGATCCAGGTTTCATCTGCACCCCTCTGGTATCCCAAAGTCAGATGCAAAAGCTTGAAGTATCCTCTCTCATAAAGAAGATTTTTGGAGGATCTCGCAAAGCCTTGTTTTCGGCGCTGCTTGAGGATGAGCCTTTAACGGAGGAGGAGATCCGTGAACTGCACAAGTTGATTGATAAAAGGTGACAGCTATGCTACAGGAAGTATTCTATTGGGTATTCAATATGAGTATAACGGCATCCGTAACCGGGGTGCTTATTATGCTGGTCAGAATGATAAAAAAGATTCCAAGAAGGCTTGTGGTGTTTCTTTGGTTGATACCTTATTTAAGGCTGACAATTCCTTTTGGATTAAATAGTCCATACAGCTTGATGTCGCTGTTATCCCGAATTGCGACGAAAACAATCGTTGTTTATCAACCAACAGAAAAGATGACCTTTTCCATGATGAACAGTGTTGGGGCAGCAGATAGCTATTTCCCGATCACCTATAAAGTAAACATACTTGAAAAGGTGTTTGGCGTTGCCTCTGTTATATGGATCATAGTGATTTTTGCGATTCTTCTTACGCTGGTGCTTATTTATTTTACAACACTTTACGAAATGAGAGACGCAGCGCATCTGCGTGACGACATCTATCTCTCGGATAAGCTGATATCTCCTGCAGTATACGGCATGATAAAGCCCAGAATCATTTTGCCCATGTCCTATAAGGACAAGGATATCGAACTGATTATACTGCACGAAAAAATGCATATTCGCCGAGCTGATAATCTATGGCGAATACTTGCGTTTCTCATTGTGGCAGCACATTGGTTCAATCCGCTTTGCTGGGTATTTTTAAAGCTGTTCCTCGAAGATCTTGAACTGTCTTGTGATGAGCGTGTGCTTGTAAAGCTGGGCGATCACCGTGTAAAAGAATATGCTCGATCGCTATTGGAAAGCGAACAAAGCGTGACAATCTTTGCTTCTGCCTTTGGCGGCGCAAAAATCCGAACAAGAATTGAAAATATATTGTCTTTCAAAAAGATGACATTTTTTTCATTGATAGTATTTCTCTCTTTGATTGTCGCAATTTTCTATGTGTTGCTGACAAATGCATGACGAAAGGAGAATGCATATGAAAAACAAACACTATAACAGGTTTTATTTGTTTTCTTGCATTGGTGTTCTGGCCGCTTCCTATTATCCTCTTTGGATGGGGGTGCGGGTTATCACCGATATGATTGCCCGCGGATCCGTTATGAAAGAAAACTATCCGAAATATATCATTCCGTATACCCCAATTTGCCTTGCTGTTCTTCTCGGTGTTCTTTTAATGCCCTTATGCATGAAACAATTCAAGCGGTTTGCGCAAGTTGGTGGCTCGGTTGTGGCAACGGGAGTCTTCTTTATATTTGAGATACTGTTTGAACAAAAGGTTGTTGTAACAACGGAGGAAACTGTTACAAAGCTTGAAGACTGGCAAATGTATATGTGCTATGTACCGCCAGAAGGATGGGGCGAGACAGTAACGACATATAAAACACAAACAGCGGTCGATATTTTGATGGGAAACTATAATCCGGCATTTAAGCTGCATTTTTACATTATTTCTGTCGTTCTGATTCTTTCGATATTGAATTGTTTCTATGGATTCGGTCAATTGATAAGGACCGGCAAGAAGAAACGCCTTAAATCTTTGATTTTGCAGTCCGTTTGTTCCCTTGCCTTTCTCGGACTTTGTATTCTGGCCTGTTTTACGGCTTTCTGGAGAGATGGGAGTATTCGGGTATCTCCTCTGTCAGCTGGTTTGATGACTTTGTTCTTTGTTCTTCTGGGTGTAACGGTAGGAGTCTTTGTAGGTTCATTTCTTTTGGATAAGCGGAAATATGTTTCTATTTGGATTCCGTCGATGGTTGCTTCCGTGATGACACTGCTTATGTATATCGGTGAAATGATCCTGCTACACGGACATCTGTATCGTCTTGGTGAAGGGTTCTTTTTTAACAGCATACCCGGAATCGTTTTTGCTCCTGCCGATTTGCTTATTATCCTGATGTCGGGAGGCATAACTGCGTTGATATTCAGGTGGTTGAATCGAAAGGATTCCAAATAAATTATTAAACTTGATCATCGTAAATGAAGGTAAAATTGGCTTTTCTGTCTTCATCTGTTCCATAAATAGTATTTACATCATGAAACGATCTGCCTGGTAACATTCATTCTCTCTGCGAATTGTTGCCAGGTTATTTTTTTCTGTTTATTCAAATAATTGATATTTGTACCTAAACGCATATAGTTTTATCTCTATTATCCCTGCCAGAAGGGCTGGCTGCCAAAGCGGCAGAAAACACGCCACAAGATAACAATTTTTTTATGCAACTGTAGCATAATAGTTTGGGGCAGTTATTAACAATGTGTCACAAATTTCTTTCATAAAAATTTATATTAATTATAGTGGAAAAATCAATAACAATACACTATAATAAGAGTAGCATAGTAATTGTAAATAACCCAAAATTTCAGTGTGAAAGGAGACCTATCTATGAAGAACAAAATGAAAAAACATTTGGCAGGATTGTTGACAATAGTAATGATGTTTTCTCTATTGTCATCCTTGCCACAAGGACTAGTTGCCAAAGCGGCGGAAAACACGCCACAGGATGAATACTTTATTTATTTTGATGCAAATACTGGAAAACTGTATAAAGAGACAGGGGAATTTGAGCCCGACAAATGGGAGGCGGACACATCTGAGGAATATACAGACAACACCATCACCTGCTCTGGCAATCAATTAATATTAAACAATTTTTATTTATTTCCAGCGAATAATAGCGCTGCAATTGTCGTAAAAGGGGATGCCATAATACAAGTAATCGGGGAGAATCAAATCATATATGAAAGCGGAACCACTATGCCATATCCCTGGGGTGCCCGCTATGGTATCTATGCCTACGATAGCTTATCTTTCACCGGCACCGGCAGCCTGGAAGCCACTGCCCGCACAAATGGTATCTTTGTAGCCGAAAACTTAACGATACAGGATGCATCCATTACATCAACCGGAAACTATGAAGGCATCACAGCTAAGAAAATCACCATACATAGTGGTTCATTAACAGGAAAAACATATCGCTTTTGGCCTGATCTGATCGAAGGAGGCATGGGGCAATCAATAGGAGTCCATGCTACTGAGATGATATATTTTAATGGAGGAACTCTGATTGGCGATTCCACAGGACCAAGTGTCGGACATCGTAGTGGCATTGTAACCCCAAATATTAATATGAATGACAATGCTATTGCTGCTGATGGAGATAACAACACGGACATTCAGTTTGTAGAATCAGCAGGAGTGTTTTTACCATCACAATATGCTACTGGTCCTAACAACTCGGATAAAACTTGTTCTGTTGTTAAATTAACAACAAAGGTCACTGGAATCGACAGTACGACATCTTCAACACTAAGTATGGTTATTGGCGAGTCAGTAGATTTAAATGTGAAGGTTGTACCAGAGGCAGCATCCAACCAAACCATTAAATACTCATCAACGGATGACTCTATTGTATCCGTTGATGAGAATGGTACAGTTACTGCAAAAAAGGAGGGGGCTGCCAGCATTACGGCAACCACACAGGAGGGTAATTATACAAAGGTATTTACCATAACCGTTTCCAAGGCAGACGGGCCTGCTGCACCAACCGGTATTACCGCTGTTTCACCAACTACTGCCGGCGGCAGTGACGGCAAAATGGTAGGAGTAAACAACACCATGGAATATAGTACCAACAAAGCCTTTACGGATGCAAAGGATTGCATCGGAAACGAGGTAACTGGTTTACCGGCGGGCACCTACTATGTTCGTGTGAAGGAAACAGATACCACAAAGGCCGGAGCTGATGTCGCTGTAACAGTTCCACAGGCAGGCTCATCTCCTTCCGGCAATGGTAATACTTCCCAGCCAAGCCCATCTCCTTCCGGCAATGGTGATACTTCCCAGCCGGGCTCATCTACTTCTGGCAATGGTAATGCTTCCCAGACAGAGCAATCTGTCATGGATAACCTGGGGGTTACTAATGATACCGCCAAACAGATTCTTAATGAAGCAGCCAAACTTGGTGTCTCTCAAGATACGCTCCGGATTACAGATGCAAGCATTACGAGCAGCAAGTCTGACGCTGATTTAAAGGGCTCCACCTTCGGTCTGTTGAAGGCAAGAGCCACCAAGTTAAAGAAGAATGCTATTACCATAAAATGGAGCAAAGTTAAGAATGCAGATGGCTATATTGTTTATGGCAATAAATGTGGAGCCAAGAATTCCTATAAGAAGCTGAAAACCATTAAGAAAAACAGCACCTGCAAATTCACTCAGAAGAAATTAAAGAAGGGTACCTATTATAAATATCTTGTTATAGCATATAAGAAGATTGCCGGCACCACAGTAACCATTGCTGCTGCCAAGACAGTCCATGCTACTACAACGGGAGGCAAGTATGGTGTTGCCAAAGCAGTTAAGGTGAACAAAACAAAAGTAACTCTGGCCCGCTCCAAGACCTTTAAGATTAAGGCTTCCGAGATCAAGAAGGACAAAAAGAAAAAGATTCGCCAGCACCGTAAGATAAAATACGAATCCAGCAACACTAAGATTGCCAGTGTAAACGGCAAAGGAATTGTGAAGGCAAAGAAAAAAGGAAGCTGCGACATCTATGTTTACGCACAAAACGGAGTTTATAAGAAAATAAAGATTACCGTAAAATAATGCATACTTGAAGTATTGATTTTAAGATAACAAC
>CAMWKN010000118.1 GCA_947174825.1 uncultured Clostridium sp. | reverse complement strand
GCAACGGACAGTAGCAGTTCCCGCCTTCTTTGCAGTTACTTTTCCTTTCTGTGTTACTTTAATTTTAGAACTTTTTGTAGTGCATTTTAATTTTTTAATGCTTATTCCTTTTGATTTCTTGATCTTTATCTGAAAAGATTGACCAATTTTCAAAGTTTTCTTTTTGGTTTTTAAGGCAAGCTTCTTCCCTGTATTCTTCGTAGCAGCAAAAGAATGACCTGCACCAGCCAGAAATAAAGATAAACATAATAATCCACTAACCAAAACTCTTATTCCCTTTCTAAACATCATGCATCCCCCTTTTTTATATAATCAAAGAAATTATAGAACATTGACAAGACAAGAACAATGAATTATACTATCAAGAAATTGACTTTTTCTCATATCATTTCGCAAATAAAAAGTGAGGCATTATATGTTTTCTGTACGCAAAATGGGATGTAATAGTATGCACGATAGCACATTTTCCGTTAATCGACCAAACGGATATGACTGTTATTTACTATTGCTGATTAAAACATCTGCATTAGTGGATATTAACAATAAAAAGATAGAAACCAAGCCGGGTACACTACTATTGTATTCACCAAATACTCCTCATAAATACCAAGCCGTCGGAAACTTTTATCAAAATGACTGGATGCACTTGGAGACACCTGCCAATATAGATATGAACTACCATCTTCCTCTTAACATACCAATTGCATTGGGCGATAGTTTTGTTTATGAACAATTTTTTTCATTAATTGGAGTAGAATTTTTTGGGAATTCGCCATCTCGCAACAAGATTATATCCAACTTATTAAGTGCATTTTTATTACAAATTTCTAGTTTACATTTTTCCAAGGCATTACAAAATAATAATGCATATACGGAACAACTAATCAAGTTACGTCAAGCTATTTACAGTGCACCAGAAAAAAAATGGAATACTACAGAAATTGCTGACTCTTTCTCCTTAAGCAACGGATATTTTCATCTACTTTATAAAAATACATTTGGAACCACCTGTCATAAAGATGTCATTATGAGCAGGCTTGATCGAGCAAAAGAATTGCTAGCTTTTTCCAGAGAACCAATTCATCAGATCGCCAGCCAATGTGGTTATGATACCGAGGAACATTTTTTAAGACAATTCCGAAAATATATAAATATGACTCCTTCTGAATATCGAAAAAATAAGGAGATATAATCTTTAAAGAAGAACAAGGGGCACTACTGTATCATTGCAAAGAAAGGCTCAGTTGGTGGAAAATATGAATAGAGAACAAGCTGAAGAAAAAGCAACAGAACTGGTGGAGAAAATGACCGTAGAAGAGATGGCGTCTCAATTACGCTTTGATGCTCCCGCGATAGAGAGATTGGGCATTCCCGAATATAACTGGTGGAACGAGGGGCTTCATGGTGTCGCAAGAAGTGGAACTGCAACGGTTTTTCCACAGGCAATCGGACTGGGAGCAACCTTCGATACAGAACTTCTTGAACAAATTGGAGAAGCTATTTCCACCGAGGCGAGAGCCAAATATAATGAGTCAATCCGAGAAAATGACCGGGATATCTATAAAGGTCAGACCATATGGTCGCCCAACGTAAATCTTTTCAGAGATCCAAGATGGGGAAGGGGACATGAAACCTATGGAGAGGACCCATACCTCATCAGCAGGCTGGGCGTTTCTTTTATCAAAGGACTGCAGGGGGATGGGGAATATCTGAGAACGTCAGCCTGCGCAAAGCACTTTGCGGTGCACTCCGGACCGGAGGATATGCGCCACTATTTTGATGCCAAGGTAGACCTAAAAGAACTGTGGCAGACTTACCTGCCGGCATTTGAGGCATGCGTGAAGGAAGGGCAGGTAGAATCCGTCATGGGTGCCTATAACCGCACCAACGGAGAACCTTGCTGTGCACATAACTATCTGATGGATGAGGTGCTCCGCGGCCAATGGGATTTTCAAGGGCATTATGTGTCAGATTGTTGGGCGGTCAAGGATTTCCACGAAAGCCATAAAGTGACAAGCCGTCCAGAGGAAAGCGTGAAATTGGCATTGGAAAAAGGCTGCGATCTCAACTGCGGCTGTACCTATCAGAAAATCATGGCAGCCTACGAGGAGGGAATCCTCCCATTAGAGCATATCAAACGTTCTGCCATACGGCTTTTCACCACACGTTTCCTATTGGGGATGTTTGATCAGACAGAGTACGATAACATACCATATGAAAAAGTAGAGTGCAAGGAACATCTGGAACTGGCATCAAGGGCGGCAAAAGAAAGTGTTGTCCTGCTAAAAAATGATGGAATTTTACCATTAAAGAAAGATCAGATAAAAACCATTGGCATCATCGGTCCAAATGCAGACAGCAGAAAAGCACTGATCGGAAATTATCATGGCACCTCCTCCCGATATATTACCGTATTAGAAGGTATACAAGATTATGTGCAGGAAGATGTGAGGGTACTCTATTCTCTCGGCTGCCATTTGTTTCTGGACAGAGAAGAGGGACTTGCCAAGGCGAATGACAGATTATCCGAGGCTGTGGCTGTTGCAAGGCACTCCGATCTGGTGGTTCTTTGTCTAGGACTAGACGAGACCCTGTAGGGAGAAGAAGGCGATACCGGTAATTCCTATGCATCCGGGGATAAGAAGGATCTGAAATTACCAGAGTCCCAAATCAAACTGCTGGAAACCGTTGCGGACACAGGAGTGCCGTTTATTGTCTGTATGATGTCGGGAAGTGCCATGGATATGAATTATGCAAGTGAACATGCGTCTGCGATTTTACAGCTATGGTATCCCGGTGCAAGAGGAGGGAAAGACATTGCTGATATTTTATTTGGAGAGGTTTCTCCTTCCGGCAAACTGCCAATTACTCTTTACAGAGACTTAGAGGGAATGCCTGCGTTTACAGATTACTCTATGGAAGGACGGACTTACCGTTTTCTGAAAAAGAGTCCGCTTTATCCATTTGGCTATGGACTGACCTATGGAGACACCTGTGTTACGGATCTGCGTACAAAGGATAAATTGGATTTTCAGGAGTTAAGCCATAAGGACACAAGGGTATCTGTTGAGATAACGAACAAAGGAAATGTGGAAACGGAAGATGTCATACAGATTTATGTACAGGTAAAAGGTTCCGAAAATGAGGTTCCCAATCCGAAACTTGCTGCTTTTTGTAGAGTCAGCCTAAAGCCGGGAGAGCAAAAATCCGTCGAAATAACAATACCAAGTTCTGCTTTTGCAACAGTCAATGAAAAGGGCGAGAAATGCTTCGATGGAAATGGTGCATATATATATGCAGGATTTGGACAGCCGGATTTAAGAACCAGGGAACTGACAGGTAAGAAAGGTAAATCTTTGATTGTCTGAGAGATAGGGCAGGAAATATTATTTTTTCTTCACTTTAATCTTATAAAATACTCCTTTTGCAGCAGACAGTGAATCATAAGAAATTTTCAGATATATTTTCTGCCCTTTTTTCAACTTTCCAGAGAAAAGGGTTTTGTACCCATTGCCTTCTCCTAATTCATCATGAGAAATTGCTTTATATCCTCTGTATGTAGCATAGTTTACATAGTCACGGGTAGTATTTACCCCAACGATTTTGTATTTGCCTTTTTTGGGTGCCTTAAATACATACCAGTCTGCATCTTCACTCATGATAAGACCTGTATAAGTCTTTTTTAGCTTAATCGTATTTGCCTGTGACCTTTTGTCGTTACTCTCCGATTCAAAATTCGTTACATTTTTTACATCAACACATAAAGTATAATCCTTTTTATCATAATAAGTGCTAGCTAGTGTAATCTGCACCTTTGTTCCCGGTTTAAAGGAATAATAGGAAGATGTATACAGATTATTACAGTTAACAATTTCATCATTTTCCCATGTTTTGTAATTCACTTTCATAGTTACTCTCAAAAAATCGAGACTAGAAGACAAACGGAAAGAAAAATATCCCTTCTTCGGCATGGTAAAATTATAGGTTATGCTTTGTCCCTCTAAGATAGTTCCTTTTACTTCCTTATTTGCCTTTAATGTTTCCTCTGCCTTTACACTGGTACCATTTATATAGAGACCTCCCAGTACCATACTAAAAACCAGAAGAATCCCCAAACTTCTTTTTGCAATTTCATTCAACTTCACTGTTATAAACCACCTTTCTTTTGAATAATTTAGTATTTGTGACCTTTTGTCTCGAATAGTATAGCCCATTTACGGGCTATTGTCAATAAACGGACATGTACTTATCATTGATGTATAGGCATAATAAGGCGGTATGTATATGATTGTATTTAATAAACTTTGGGACACACTGAAAGAAAAAAATATATCTCAATACAAGTTAATCAAGGAATATCAGATTAGTAGTGGGCAACTTGACCGTTTACGAAAAAATGGCAATGTTAATACATACACCTTAAATCAGTTATGCCAGATACTTCATTGCAACTTGGACGATATTGCAGAATATATAGAAGATACTTCATCAAATAAGAAATAGATAAGAGCAATATCATACACCCCTACTTTTCCCCATGAAAAAATCTACCCAAACGATACCACAAACTCTGCCGTCTTCTAAGTTCCTGGTAAAACCCATCACTACTTACTTTCCATTCGATATCTCCACATTGCCGCCGGACCCATTCTATTTTTTCCTCATACGCCTCTGCCACCAAATCATGAAATTCACCGCAATCCGCCACCTGCACCGGCTGATGCATGATATAGATCTGCAAAGGAATCGTCTCACTCCATCGCTGATAACAGGCATAACATTGTTCGATTCCTTTGTCGAAATACGCCAGGCATCCTCTTAATTCCAGCCCCTGAAACCAACCATCCTCATGATAGATCAATATATCAATACATTCATCAAATACCCATTCATCCTCCGTAACCTGGCTGCAGGTTTCCGTCAATAAGCTCCGCATCTGGCTGACAGGCAAGTCGCTAATACCAGATACTTTCCACACTTCCCCATATTCCTGTTGTTCATATACAATCCTGCTATTCTCATGCAGAAATAGCAGATTATAACTCTCCATACCCATACCTGTTACCTCCCATATGAATCAAGATTATTCATGATTGATGATAAAATCCATGGACGCATTTCCAGCATCCACACTATCCTGCCCATCAAAACCATGTCCACCACCAGGAATAATGATTAATTCAGCCGATGGATAGATCTCCACCGCCCGTTTAGAATACGATAACGGAACCACATCATCCCGGTCACCATGAATAATCAATACCTGTTTATGGTAATCCGCAATCTCTGCATAGATATCGGTACGTATAGCATCCTCCGAGTAAATTCGTCCCAATGGCACACCCCATAAATTGGTCTGTTCCGGAACTCCATCCTGACACCATTTTCTGGCATTCTCTTCCAGACAAAATGCCGGATACCACAGAATCGCTCCGGCAGATTCCTCCGGATATCTGGCCGCAGCCAATGCCGCCTCATAACCGCCCTGGCTTTCTCCCATCAGATAAATCTGCCCGGCATCAATTTCCTCCATTTCACGAATCCCACGCAGAACAGTAATATAGTCTTCCAATTCAGTCAAAATCGACATTTCCGTCGTGTCCCCATCACTTTTTGAATTAAATCCCCCGCCACAAAAATCAAAAAGGACTATCGCCAGTCCCCGTTTTGCAAAACGAGGACCATAGTGCTCCAATTCTCCATAATGACTGTTAAATCCATGGGCAAAAATGGCAGTTCGATACTTGCCTTTTTCTGCTGGAAGATATAGACGCCCGACTATTTTTTTGTGATCTTTTCGAACAAAAGAAAGATCCTGATATCTATAATCCATCACCATTTCTTCCTCCTTAATCCCACCAGAAGCGCCACACTTCCGAGCCTTGCAATTCCCCCGCCAGCTCCGATAAAGTCCCAGTTTTGGTATCTTGATACACACGATCTGTACAGAAT
>CAMWKN010000117.1 GCA_947174825.1 uncultured Clostridium sp. | reverse complement strand
AATTTGAATACTTCTTTGTTATTTTTTTGTTATTTTTGTACATTTGTACCAAAATTTAAAAAAAGCATTGCAAAATTGGAATAAAAGAGATAAACTGCCATTGTAAGTGTAAGTTAATAAATTTCAAAAGGTTTTCTGAGTTAAATCAGAGGGTAAAGGAGAATTAAAATGGCAAAGAAGACGCAAACCGAAACAAAGGCAACGAAGACAACAGCAACAAAGACAACAGCAAAGGAAGCCGTTACCGCAGCAGCAAAGGCAGTAGCAGCTAAGAAAGAAGATGTAAAAGCAGCAGTAACAGCCAAGAAAGAAGTAGCTCAGCCAGCGGTAGACAAGAAAGAGGAAGCTAAGGCAGAAGCAAAGCCAGCTGTTGCAAAAAAGAAACCAGGTAGAAAGCCGGGAACCAAGAATTCCCCATCTGCAAAGAAGCCGGGTAGAAAGCCAGCAAAGAAGCCTGTTGAAAAAGTTCAGGAAGTCTTTATCGAGTTTGGCGGAGATCAGTTCCAGACAGAGAAAATTGTTGAGCAGATCCATGAAGTATATCGGTCTGAAGGACATAGAGTGGGAGCGATCAAGTCTTTACGTGTATATATTGATCCTTCTGAGCGTAAGGCATATTATGTCATTAACGATAACGCAGAGGGCAAATTTGTTGAATTCTAATATATAGTTGTAATTTTTTAGGCTGTAACATCTTTTTTGATGTTACAGCTTTTTTGCTTTATAGGAAAGTTCGTCCTATTTTTTTCTAAAATATACCAACATATTTTTTCTCCATCGAGTCATACTAATACCATGATAAGCACCGAATGGTACTTATCAAATTATGGACTGATTTATCACCTGTATTTATTACAGAGAATGAAATCAGCCAAACAATATTTAAGGAGGAAAGAGACATGACAAGCAAGAATAGTTCTCAGATGGAAGTTCCACAGGCTAAGGAAGCTATGGACAGATTCAAAATGGAAGTAGCTGGTGAGTTAGGTGTGCCTTTGAAGAATGGTTATAACGGTGACCTGACTTCTGCTCAGAACGGATCTGTAGGTGGCGAGATGGTTCGTCGTATGATCAAGCGTCAGGAGCAGGAAATGGCAGGTAAATAATCATAGTTAAATTATCATATAATTAAATTATGATTATGCCGTGCAATGCTTCTCATAGCATTGTAGAAGAGGTAAAGATCGTCTCGAATTGAGAAGTTCTTTACCTCTTTGTTTTTTATTTTACAGGGCAATATATTTTAGACCACATTTAAATGAGAATAAATATGGCGCAGGGAATTTGAATAAAAAATGTTTATAAATAGAGAAGTATAAAAGCGCATAGCAAATGAAACATATTGTTGCATAGAAGCAATAGAAGAATCGATGCAATTAAATGTTTATTTTTATGAATATAAATTAAAAATATTTGTAAATACAAATATGCATGGTATAATAAAGTAGAAAGGGTGTGATAAATTTGAGTATCTCTTATAGCAAAATGTTTGATATATTAAAACAAAAAAGTATAACTAAAACGGAATTAAGAAAAAGTATTAAAATTTCTACCGCCACCCTTGCCAAATTATCAAAAAATGAGCCGGTAGCAATGAAAGTAATTGAAGATATCTGTAATTTTCTTAGTTGTCAACCAGGAGATATTATGCAGTTGGAAAATGAAGTAGGCAAAACAACTTTGTTGTATCAAATGAGGGAAGAGAAAAGAATACGATTAAAAGGTGGAATATATCATCAAACACAAATAAAATTTGCATATAATTCCAATCATATAGAGGGAAGTAAATTAACAGAAGATCAGACAAGATATATTTTTGAAACAAATACTATAGAACCAGATAAAGAGCCTGCTAATATAGATGACATTATGGCAGCTGTTAATCATTTTCAATGTATTGATTATATTCTTGATTGTGCGGAAGATGTTCTAACGGAAGGCATTATTAAGAAAATTCATTCCATGTTAAAATTAAATACTTCAGATAGTCGTTTGGAGTGGTTTAATGTAGGAGAGTATAAGCAGCGTCCTAATATGATAGGAGATTCTAAAACAACATCGCCAAGTAAAGTAAAAAAAGAAATGCAACGACTTTTGTTTGAGTATCAACAGAAGGACAATATTTCTTTTGACGATATTGTAGAATTCCACTATTTTTTTGAAAAAATACATCCATTTCAAGATGGAAATGGAAGAGTCGGGCGTTTAATTATATTTAAAGAATGTTTGAAAAATAATATAGTTCCTTTTATCATTGATGAAAGACATAAATTATATTATTATAGGGGGTTGAAAGAATTTGAAAATGAAAGAGGGTATCTGATAGATACTTGTTTGTCTGCTCAGGATATATATAAAGAATTATTAGAATATTTTACACAAGAATAAATTTTAGAAATATAATTATTATAAATTTCGTTTCGCGATCAATAAAAAACTGTTTTATTCACTTTTAGAAATTGTTGGATCTTGAAAAATAGTAGCATCTGGAGGGGAATAAGTGAATGTCAAAAAGCAAACGAAAAGAATACATACTAAAATACATAATATAGATGTGTAAGATTCTAGTCTGCAGGACAGTGTGAGTTTGTAAGAAAGCCAAAAGGCAATAACAATGCTCAGAATAAATGTACTAATATCCAAAATAAAAACATTTTTACCAAGAATGGAAGTATAAGTATAGTAAAAAAGTGGGATTAGAAGTGTGCCTATAAAAATTCCAAAAAATAAAGCAGAAGTAATACATGAGTATTTGTCGTGGAATTTTAAAATCATGATTAGTGAGTATATCAACATAGGGAAGAAAAACAACTTCATATGTTCCCAAATTGATTCATTAATTGGCGTAAAGAGTCCAACTATATGATTATTTCCAGTCCAATCATATAGAAAATGTGCAAGTGTTCCTGTAATCAGAACAAAAATTATTCCAATAATTGCATATCGTTTTAAATGTTTCATAGACAATACCTCATCAATAGTATATGTAGCTGAGGAGCTATTATGTGTTTTAGCATTATCTTATAGAGTTATTCCGGTTGACCGTAGCAGGGAATCTGGGTTATAATTTTCTTATTATGAATGTCTTTACTATGTTTTTTAGCGGTAGAATTAGTGGTCCATTTATGGGACAGACATGTTACTATTTTCAATCAGGAAAATAGTTTTGTATTTTGTGGAAAGGAAGTATGAGCGAGATAATATGAAAACAGCAATCGTAATAGGGGCAAGTTCAGAATCTATATATGCCACCGGTATCGCCAGGAAACGAGGCTATCATGTGATTGCCTTTGATGGCAATTCACAGGCTGAGGGACTTTCTCAGGCTGATGAGGCAGTGGTGGCAGACATCCGGGACGCCAGTCAGATATGGACCAGACTGAACACAAAACCGGATATGATATTGCCGGTTCCCATCGGACGGTATTTGACTACGACAGGAGCGGTTAATGATTATTATGGATTGAGAGGATTATCGGAGGATGCGGCTGGTTATTGTACGGACAAGTATCGGTTTCATCAGAAATTATCCGAACAGGGATTGCGGGATGGTGACTGTCTGCTGATCGAACAGGATTGTTCTGTGCCAGTGGCTATTGATCAGGCGTCAGTGCTACTGGAGAGAGAAAGGACTGCCAGAGGAACAGATGCACAGATGGTTATAAAGCCCAGGTATGGTTCCGGCAGTAGAGGGGTAAAACTGGTTCAAACGCCAGAAGATGTGGCGGCTTATCTGGGAGATGCCGTCAATGAGGATGTGGTGTTAGAGACGGTTTTTCCGGGAACAGAGTATGGTGTGGATGCTGCAGTGTTTGGAGGAGAGTTATCGCTATATCTGATTCGGGAAAAGATACTGACACCACCGCCATATCGACAGTGTGTCGGGTATCTGGCATTGGATCAACAAATGGAAAAATCTATGTATGATACCGTCTATGCGTATCTACAACAGGTTATACAGGTGCTTGGGATCAATCATTGTTTATTGCATTGTGATTTGATGTGGCATCAGGGAAAACCGATGGTGATCGAACTTTCTGGCAGACCTTCCGGACATAATCTGCACAATCTGTTTACTCCTATGGCTACAGGAGTGTCTATGGTAGACCGATATATTAATTATGTAGAAAGCCAGGGAGCGCAGTGGTCAGAGTCTAACACGCATATTCGTCAGTTGTTGATTGGCTATTTTGACTGTCAACCTTGTCATATATTGCAGGTGCCGGATGCGTCTGTGATTCAAAAACAGTTTGGTAGCAGATTGTTGCAATATGATTGCAGGATTCAACCTGGGGAATTGCAGGAAGTCCGGGATGGTCACACTTTGATGGAACGAGGATATTATATCCTGGAGGGAGATAGTAAAGAGGGATTATTGCAGGAAAGAGAACATTTGCTGGAGCAGGTTTTTATGAATTGTGTAAGGTGATATGGCTACAATACTATGATATGACCTGCCAAACACCGAAATGAAGCAGATTTGCTTGCAAATATGCGAAAAGGGAGGTGTCTGCAAGATTGCGTTGTTGGTTTGCAAGGCTGTGATCGCAGTTCAGAAAGGAAGAGAACGATGAAGAATTATTTATTACCGGTGATTTCCTTTGAGCCGGCAATTATGGAACAGGGAAAGGGAAGTTATGTATATGATATAGAGGGCAAGGCATATCTGGATCTGAATTCCGGACAGTTTTGTACGGTGTTGGGACACTGCAATGAAACGATTATGCATGCAGTGCAGGAATCGATGGAGAAGTTATCTCATACGGGTTCTAATATATTATCGAGTCCAGTGGTTCACTGTGCGGAGCAGATACATCGGCTCAGCGGAGATATGAAAGCATATAGTATCCTATTAAGTACCGGTGCAGAGGGAGTAGAGTTTGCGATCCGGTACGGGAAGCATATCAAACAGAGATCTGGCGTGATCTGTTTTGACCAGGGATATCACGGTCTGACACTGGGAACCCAGAGTGTAACCTATGCCGGCAAATTTGCAATGCCACCAGTGGAGGGGGTATATGCAGTGCCAGTGCCGGATACATTTGCAGACAGAGAAGAATTGCAAAGGCTGGTGGAACAGTTTGAGGAGCTGGTGCAGCGAGTCGGGGAACAGACTGCATTGGTGCTGATGGAGCCGGTAGCTTCTGTGGGGGGGATGCATTTTCCAGATGCCTGGTATTTTCAGCAGATCCGAAGAATCTGTGATCAGCATGATATTCTGTTAGTGTTTGACGAGAGCCAGACTGGTTTTGGCAGGCTCGGTACCTGGTTTGCTTATGAGCAGTTGGGAGTAGTGCCGGATATCGTAGTATTGGCGAAGGGAATCGGTCAGGGTTATCCGGTATCTATGGTGCTGTTTCGGGAGGAACTGGTGCCAGAGAATGGATTTGCCATGACACATTATAGTTCTCATCAGAATGATGCCTTTGCGGCCAGCGTGGTAAATGCGGGAATTGACTATATAGAGCAACATCAGATTTTAGATACAGTCAGAGATACGGGAGAATATTTTCTACATAGTCTGCAGAAGCTTACTGATAAAAACGAGCATATTGTTCGTGCCAGAGGTAAAGGGTTGATGATGGGAGCCGAACTGTTCTTTGAGGGAGTGCAGAACTATCGGAATATTTATCATATGATCTATACAGAAATGATGCATCGTGGTGTGATGATACAGGGAACCAATGGGGGAATGACTCTGCGTTTTCTGCCGGATTATCTGATTGACAGGAAAGATATTGATTTGGCGTTGAATACACTGGATGCAGTCTTGAGAGATAGGGATTGGGGTGAATGTGAATGAGAACAATAATGCAGATCGGAGATCATCAGATCGGTGGGAAAGAAGATCCTTGTTTTATCATTGCAGAAATGTCTGCCAATCATTTAATGGATTTTGACAGGGCTGTGAAAATTATTGACGCAGCAAAACAGGCGGGCGCGGATGCAATCAAATTCCAGACCTATACAC
>CAMWKN010000116.1 GCA_947174825.1 uncultured Clostridium sp. | reverse complement strand
GAATTAGAAGAGGTATACAATAATTTAGAGGTAGCAGACTTAAATGGAAGCATACTGACATGCGACAGAGATCATTTGATTATTTTTGGTGTGGAAAACGGTGTTCCTATCAAATCAGCAACATGCGCCGTATGGTTGGCAGAATTTAATGTAGATTTTGAGGTGGGAGAACGGTTTGAGGCAGGAGACTTGACTTATATCAGTGTAGACAAGGTAGCAGAGAAAAAATATTATCTAAAATGTGAAACCGCAGGTACAGCAGGGAATATAGAGCCAGATGATGAACTGCTGCCAATTGAATTTATAGAGGAATATGATACAGGGGAATTAGTGAAGTTGATTGAACCCGCGGTTGATGCAGAAGAAACGGAAGCGTACCGAATGCGGCTTTTGGAAGAACGGAAACAAGAAAATGTTATCAGTGGGAATCGAGCGGATTACAAAAAATTTATCAAAAGTTTAAGCGGAGTTGGTGGCATAAAACAGGAAAGAGTAACACAAGACTGTAAGCGTATAAAAACTTATGTTATATCGTCAACATGGGGGAAACCTAGCGACGATATCATAGAAGCTGTGCAGCAGGTTGTTGATCCAAAAGATAGTCAGGGAGATGGAGAAGGAATGGCACCGTTCTTTCATGTTGTAGATATTCTTCCGGTAGAAACGAAAAGAATAGACATAAGTGCTAATATTGAGCTATTGCCTGGTTATTCTTTCGAAATGGTGTCGCCAGACGTTGAGGAGGCAATTGAACAATATTTTACAGAATTAAATAAAGGTTGGGAGGAAACAGAAAAAAACGGATTGATTATTAGAGTTCTAAAAATAGCAGATGCCATAGCGGGAGTAGAGGGCGTGGCAGATGTTAGTGATTTATTGTTAAATGGACAAGATAGAAATATGGAACTTGACAGGAATGCAATACCGGTTAGGGGGGACATAACAAATGTTGATTGATTATTGCCCAAGCGTGATAAAGAATATCCGAGAAATGAGCGAGATCTGTAATGCAGAGCAACCAGAATTTGATAATATCCATAAGGAAGTAGATCGTTTGTTGACAAACAGGTTCATAAGCACAGCGGATGAATCTGGCATAGAACGATTTGAAAAGGAGTTAGATATTATACCAACGCCTAATCAGGGCATAGAAGAACGCCGCATTGCTGTTATAATAAAAACAAGAAAGAAAAGCCTTAGTTTTAAGGATATTATTAACATGATTCGTAACTACTCAAATATAATATATTTGATACCAGACTACAACAAAGGGGAATTAAATGTAATAACAAGGGGGACAGAAGATACTACAGCAATTTATGAAACATTGGATGAAATTATAGCTTTGAATATTTCGATTCATATAGCTGTTGCGGAATTAGGATATATAAAAGCTGGGGCTATATGGCAAGATGATGAAGTATTCAGTTTAAAGGAGGCAACATTGTGAGTTTTGGCGGGTTAATTTTGACCAACAACGGTAGAAATAAGATGGCAGCAGCAATCAGTGAAAAAAATGCACTGAAATTTACGCATGTTCAGTTAGGAGACGGGACTTTCAGTGGATCATATAGTAGTAAAACGGAATTATCACATAAAGTTATGGAGATTCCGATAACCCGGATCCGGAGGAATGATAATGAAGTGCTGATCGAATGTGACTGGAATAGCAAACAAGCACCTACTGCTTTTTATTTGCGCGAAATTGGCATTATTGGTAATGACGTGTTGTGCTACTATGATAATGCCAGAAATGGAGATGCAGAATATATTGATCCTGAATCAGAAGTGGTAGCAAAACAAAAGCGTTTTCGGTTCACTATATCAGTCACAGATGATGCGGAAATAACCACAGTGATAAGTAGTGGACTATATGCTTTAGCGGAAGATGTGGAAAAATCGCTATCTGATCTTAATAAGAACAAACTTGATAAAACAGGAGATGCCAGCGATGTTACAGTAACTTTTGTCGAAGCAGAAACCAGGGAGAATATTTCTAGTGGGGAAAAACTATATACTCTGTTTGGAAAGATCAGTAAGTTTTTTTCTGAACTCAAAGAAGTGGCTTTTTCCGGGGATTATAACGATTTGAAAAACAAGCCGACAGCAAAAAATGTTGGAGCAGCCCCAACATCCCATGCAAGCACAGAGACAACATATGGAGTAAGCACAGCGGCAAGTTATGGACATGCTATGGCAGGTTCAACAACGCCAAAAGCAAACGGAACGGCTTCGGCAGGAACGGAGACTGCAAAATTTGCCAGGGCAGATCATGTACATCCTTTGCAAGAATCCGTTGAGAAACTAACCACAGCCAGAACAATAGACGGGGTGGTATTTAATGGAACGGCGGCAATCATCCATTATGGCACATGTTCCACGGCAGCGGCAACGGCAGCAAAAGTAGTTGCATGTACTGGTTTTTCACTTGTTACGGGAGCGACTATCCGTGTTAAATTTACCATAACCAATACTGCTTCTTCGCCGACATTGAATGTTAATAATACAGGTGCAAAACCTATTTATTATCGTGGAGCGGCAATTTCTGCCGGATATCTTGCGGTTAACCGAACCTACGAATTTGCTTACAACGGAACTCAATATGATTTTGTCGGGGATATCAATACTGACGCTAATACTACATATGGTAATATGACCGGAGCTACCACAACCGCAGACGGAAAAGCAGGATTAGCCCCAGCCCCTACAGCTGGAACTGCAACCAGGTATTTACGTTCAGATGGGACGTGGGCAGTGCCGCCTAATACTACATATAGCAAAGCAAGCTCTTCTAAGTTAGGATTAGTTTACTTGGTTGACGGTGTGACTAGTACAAGTACTGAGTCTGCTGCTACAGCTAATACAGCTAGAGAATTACATCAGAATAGTATATATAAGAACATTAGCAGAATTGGCACAACTGCTCTATCTGTGTCAAGCATTATGAGTTCACAAGAGCTTATAATAACTCTCAACTGTACTGATAATAACAATAATGAATGCGAATTTACATGGACTGCAATAACAGATTGGATACCAACTACAGGGAAACATTTTCTGTCTGGATATAAAACTAACAATTTTGAGGGGTTGGCAGAGGTTGTCATTGACCGTAGTTCAGCCAAAATAGTAAATTGTATAGTAGGTGGTACTCAATTTAAAACTACTGCAACATTAAGGATTTATTATAGGGGATAATAGAAAGGAGATTAAAATGGAAATTAGAAAAGAAAAAATCATTGAGAATTTAGTAAGGGATGGTGTAATCATCGCTACCCAGGAATATTTAGTGAGAGATGGTGACGAACAAAAGATAGGCGATATTTACAGAGAATCCTATGGAAATTGGGAAAGTGACCGTAAAAGGTTAACCGAAAACGAACCAGAAAAAATTGTAAATGCAGTTATGACAATCTGGGGAGATTCTTCAACCGTGTTCCTGGAAGAACAGCAAAATGCATCCATTGTAGAGATGTAATATAAAATTTAATCAAACAATAGCAGACGGAAAAACACCGCCTGTTTTTTTATGCTCAAAAAGAGCGGAAAGGAGACACTATGAAACCATTTACAGACACTTATAACCTGGCAGCAGGGATGATAGTATCCATTATGACCGCCATATTTGGCATTTACTGGTACATTTTTGCTGCCTATCTGTTATTCAACATCATGGACTGGCTTACCGGATGGTACAATTCACGTCGAAAAAAAACAGAGAGCTCCAGCGTAGGACTGCGTGGCATCATCAAAAAATTAGGCTACTGGATCATTATTGCAGTAGCTTTTTTAATGTCTGACGTTTTTGTCCGGTTGGGTACCGATATCCTGGGCATCAACCTGGATTTTCTGCTAATGATCGGCTGGTTTACGCTTGCCTGCCTAATGGTTAACGAAGTCAGATCCATCCTGGAAAATCTAGTGGAGTGCGGGTATGAAGTACCAAAGGTATTGATTGATGGACTTTTGGTAGCTGACAAGATGATCAACAAAGAAAGTGAGGATGAATAATATGGGAAACACAGTTGATAAAGTAATTAAAATCGCCACAGCCGAAGTCGGCTATTTAGAAAAATCGGCAGCAGCTTATAAAAAAGACTCTACTTGCCTTGATGAAAAAACAAGGGGTGCGGGATCTGATAACTATACCAAATATGGGCGGGATATGCACAAGGTCTATCCGGCAGTAATGGATTTTCCGGCATACTGGTGTGATGCATTCGTAGACTGGTGCTTTTACAAGGCATACGGTGTAAGCAATGCAAAAAAACTATTGGGTGGAAACTTTGATGATTACACGGTTGCATCCTGTCAGTTATACAAAAATAAAAAGGCACTGGATACCACACCAACGGTGGGTTCACAGGTATTCTTCACAAAGAATGGTCAGATTAGTGGTTGCTATCATACCGGGCTTGTGTATGATGTAGACAAGACCTGTTTTTATACCATTGAAGGTAACACAAGCGGTGCATCCGGTGTTGTCAGCAATGGCGGTGGAGTGGCAAAAAAGAAGTACAGTATTTCCTCTTACAAGGGCAAAGTCCTTTTTGGTCATCCGAAGTATGATACGAAAACAACAACTAAGTCTGAAAAAGTTGATCTGCCTAAACTGGCATCTTCAACTCCGAATCTGAAAAAAGGGAGTACTGGAACACAGGTCAAATATTTGCAGAAGGATTTGAATTATTTGGGGTATAAGGGTAAGGATGGTAAAAACTTAACCATTGATGGAAGTTTTGGAGCGAATACAGAAAATGCATTGCGGGCATTCCAAAAGAAGAATGGATTGACTGTTGACGGCATTTATGGCAAAATATCCAAGTCAAAGATGAAGAGTTTGTTAATATAGTAGATAATTTCATATTATACGAGGGAGGGCAAGAAAATGGCAGCAGAAAAAGAGAATAATAAAAAAAGCAAAAAACAGGAAAACAAGTTTAAAGTTACCGGTAAAAAGCTCAAGAATAAATCAGAGGCAACTGTGGAATTGGAAGAAATATTTAAGAAAGGTTTTAAGAGTGCCGGGCTTATGGTGCAGGGTAACGAATTTGTGATTTTGTTCGGGACATATACCACGGAGCAGAGTGCAAAGAAAAATTTAGCAGCAATCAAAACCGCAGGATTTACTGCACAGATCGAACAGTAAGTAGATGATATGAAAGACCACAAAGGAATATTTATAGGAAACTTATAGGTAACACTGGATAGGGGGATATTGTATTTATTTGGGTTGGGGATGTTTGAAAGTTCTCAAAGAGATAAGCAGTTATCTGCGAACAAATATGCATATACAAAGCCCCGAATGCTTGCATTCAAGGGGCTTTTGTTACTTTATAGGGACATCCCTATGTAGCCATTTATTATAAGTAGCCCTTGATATTCCATACTTTTCAAAAACTGGGCTGCCAAATATTTGCCCGACAGAAAAACTTCACACGCCCAGATTTTAAGTTCTGCTGAATACTTTGGTTTTGACATAAAAACACCTCTTAAGTAGACTTTGGTTATTTACCCTGTCTACTTAAGAGGTACCATATTACCGGGTAACTTACACACTTTATATTACGTTCTCCAGCTAACCGCTACAGTTAGCTGGGTATTTTACATTATTTCACGATCACTTTTACTTTTTTGTAAATACCACTTTGGGCATAAACATAAATGGTGCATTTTCCTTTTTTCTTTGCCTTTATAATACCGTTTTTTGTTACAGATGCCACGTTTGGATTGCTGGATTCGTAGCACACCTTCCGGTGATATCTTAGTTTCTTCTTCTGTTTAATCTCTTTTGCCTTAATCTGGAATGTCTTTCCTTTTTTCAGTGATACCTTACTTTTATTTACTGTAACAGATTTCGCATTGCCGTTTTTGCCACCGTTTGTTACCACGTGGATTGTTTTTGAAACGGCGATGGTCACTTTTTTTCCATCAATAATCTTATAGTCACGAACGATAAACTTATAATAATTTCCCTTTTTGCATTTTCTTTCTATATAAGATAG
>CAMWKN010000115.1 GCA_947174825.1 uncultured Clostridium sp. | reverse complement strand
GTGTTATAATAGAAGTCGCAGTTCCAGTCATGATATGTTTTTTTAGCATTTATACAGGCAAAAAGATCTGGAATGGATATTTTTTTAGGGCATCCCGGAATGCAGTATCGACAAGCGGTACATGGAATCAGATTTTGTTTGCGGAGAATTTTGCTAACCTGAAAGACTGCCTCCGTTTCTGTTTTGTTTAATTCCTTAAAATCTTTCATAAAGCTAATGTTATCCTGCATTTGATCCAGTGTGCTCATGCCGGATAGAACCATGATAATATCCTCGAATCCCGCTGCAAAGCGAATCGCATAGCTGGCAGGAGTGCCATTATGCAGTTGCTCAAAAACAGCTGTGGCTTCTGGCGTTAGATTGGCTAAATACCCACCTCGTATCGGTTCCATGACAATGACTGGTTTCTTATATTTTCGACATACCTTATAGCAGTTCCTGCTTTCGATTGCAGGATCGTTGTAATCCATGTAATTGAACTGAATCTGAACTACTTCAATATCAGGATTTTCCCGAAGAATTTGTTCTAAAACTTCTGGTTTGTCATGAAATGATATGCCAAAATGTTTAATCTTTCCTTCCTTTTTTAATGCTCTGACCACAGAGTAAGCGTTTTTTGCTTGAAATTTTGTATAGAGTTCCTTGTTTTGCGCATGCATCAAATAAAAATCAAAGTAATCCACACCGCATGTTTCTAGTTGTTTTTCAAAAAGAGGGCGGATGTCTTCTTCACATTCAAAATATTCATCCGTTAATTTATTGGCGAGAATAAACTGTTCACGGGGATATCGGTTTGTGAGACATTCCCGAATGGCAGTTTCGCTTTCGCCTTCCTGATAGCCATGTGCAGTGTCAAAGTAATTAAATCCATTTTTTAGAAATAGATCTACCATTTGCTTGGTTTGTGTGGTATCGATTTGCCCATTATGCATGGGTAGTCTCATAAATCCAAAACCCAGATTTTTTTTCACATGTTCAAAATAGGAATTCATGCAATTTACCTCCTCATATTCTGCAATAATATCAAATTTGGCCAGGTTTTTCCAGAGATTTTCCAAGATTCATATTGTTGATTTCCGAACATCTCCGTGTTATAATGTCATGTACTTTAGGGGAAAATGCTATTCTAATTCTATACATTACTGAGGAGATTAATGATTATCGTTTTTCTTGTCTTAGTAATCGGCATAGAGGGAATGAGGAGGAGATTTGAATGAACAAAAGATTTGCAATAGGACTGATTTTAGGAATGAGTTTGCTATTTTATGTCACCATGTATTTGCAGAGGAATGATTTTTATACGGCGGAAGCTTGGACGACTACAGATTCCGACGGTACAGCGGATGGAACAGGAACACCGCAGCCGACAGATACACCGACCGTGACGGATACACCAGTACCAACTAATACGCCGGTGGAAACAAAACCTCCTGCTGCAACGCAGAAGCCAAGTCCAACGCCGATTCCCAAAGGATGGAATAAAACGGCGAAAGGGAAAAAATATTATATATTAAAAAATGGAAAACGGGCAAAAGGGTATAAAACGATTGATGGTAATGGCTATTATTTTAATAATAAGGGTTATGCTATTACGAAACAGTGGAAATATGTGAAATTAAATGGAAAAAATTACAAATTGTATTTTGGTAAGAATGGGAAACGAAAACTGGATGTTACCGATCAGTTAAGCAGTAATACTTCTTTTCGCATTGAAGTTAATCTCAGCAAGAATATGGTTATGATCTATGCCAAGGATGGAAATAAAGGTTATACCATACCAGTGAAAGCGATGATCTGTTCTGTTGGTATGCCTGGACACCGGACGATTACTGGCAATTATTATCGTTTGAGCCGTGCCGGAAGCTGGCATGTATTGCGCTATAACAGCGTTGGGCAGTATTGCACCCGGATTTCGGGACCGTACTTGTTCCATTCGGTGGTTTACACTCGTTATGGAGATAAATATTCTCTGGAAAAGGCAGAGTACAAGAAATTGGGAAAAAGCGCCTCCCATGGATGTATCCGCCTGCAGGTGGAGGATGCGAAATGGATCTACGACCGTGCATACCGCTGCCAGGTTTCTCTGTATTATGACAAGAAGGCAAAGTATCCGCTGGCGAAACCAAAGGCGAAAAAGATTGGTAAAACCGCCTCAAAACGGTACTACGATCCAACTGATCCGAATATAAAAGAGAAATAATGAGTTAATAGAAATGGAAGTTATACAATGAAGTCTACAAATATCAAAAAGATGTTAAGTTACTATAAACCTTACATGAAAATATTTTGGGCAGACATGTTTTTTGCAGCGCTTTCAGCGGCAGTCGCCTTGACGATTCCGCTGATTGTGCGCTACGTTACGTCTACCCTGGTATACCAGAATCCGGATGTGATCTTGCAACAGATCCTCCGGATTGCTGTTTTGTTGGCGGTATTGTTAGTCATAGATTGTTATAGCCGTTTTTTTATCGGTAATTATGGGCATGTGATGGGCGCAAAAATGGAATATGACATGCGTGCGGAAATTTTTGCCCATATGCAGAAACTTTCTTTTTCTTTCTATGATGATGCAAAAGTGGGACAGCTCATGAGTCGGATTACCTCCGATTTATTTGATATTACGGAATTGCTGCATCATGGTCCAGAAAATATAATACTGTCTTTGTTGAAAATTACCGGAGCATTAATCATCTTATGCCAGATCAATGGATGGCTGACCTTGGCGGCATTTATTGTTTTGCCATTTATGTTTCTGTTCGCCTTTTTCCTCAATCGTAAAATGCGTTCTGCGTTTCGCAGAAACCGTGAGACCATCGCCCAGATCAATGCCCAGATTGAGGACAATCTGTCTGGAATCCGGGTAGTCAAATCCTTTGCCAACGAAGCTGTGGAACGGGAGAAATTCCGGGAAGGAAATGACGGTTTTCTGTCCGCCAAGAAAAACAGTTACCGTTATATGGGCAGCTTTCAGGCGGGAGTGGGGGTTTTTACCACACTGATTCAGGTTAATGTTATCATTGTGGGAAGTGTGTTGATTGCCCGCAAAGCGGTGAATATCAGTGATTTAATTACTTTTTTATTGTATATCGGTGTGTTTACGGAACCAATTCGGACACTGGTGGATTTTACGGAACAATTTCAGAATGGATACAGTGGATTTGTCCGCTTCCGTGAAATTATGGATATTGAGCCGGACATTCAGGATACCGATGGGGCGGTGGAACTGGAAGAAGTGCGGGGGGATATTTCCTTTGAACATGTTTCCTTCCGTTACAAGGAGGATGCAGATAAGGTATTGCAGAATGTAGATTTGGAGATGCCTGCCGGATCCTATGTAGCGCTGGTAGGTTCCTCCGGGGCAGGCAAGACGACTTTGTGTTCTCTGATTCCCCGCTTTTATGACGTGACAGGCGGAACGATACGCATTGATGGCAAAGATATCCGCTCCATTCAGCTGCAAAGTCTGCGGAGCCATATAGGCATTGTGCAACAGGATGTGTATTTGTTTGCCGGCACGATTTTTGAGAATATTGCCTATGGCAAACGGGGGGCCACAAAAGAGGAAGTCATAGAGGCAGCGAAAAATGCCAATGCCCATGAGTTTATCATGTCTTTTCCGGATGGCTATGATACTGATATCGGGCAACGGGGTATTAAGCTGTCCGGTGGACAGAAACAACGCTTGTCCATTGCCAGAGTCTTTCTCAAAAATCCACCGATTTTGATTTTTGATGAGGCGACTTCCGCTTTGGATAATGAAAGTGAGAAAGTAGTGCAGGAATCTCTGGAGCGGTTGGCAAAGAATCGTACCACGCTGGTCATTGCCCATCGTCTTACTACGATACAGAATGCGGAACGGATACTGGTACTGACCGAAGATGGAATCGCAGAGTCCGGTACCCACCAGGAATTGTTGGCGCAAAAGGGAATCTATGAAAAACTTTATCATATGCACAGCAGAACGAATTCTGGAAATTGACACCCACTGATGCTACGGATTGCTACATTGCTACGCAATTAATTTCAGTGATTGTATTTACTTATTTTCCTAAATATGGTATATTCTACACATATATGGCCTGATAGTGGGTTCTATATATCAACTATAAATATTAAAGAAAAGAGGTTAAAAAAATGGCAATTGATTTAAGCAAGTATGGTATCACCGGTGTCAAAGAAATCGTTCACAACCCTTCTTATGAAATGTTATTCGAGGAAGAGACAAAAGCTGGTCTGGAAGGCTATGAGGTTGGTCAGGAAAGTGAGCTTGGTGCAGTCAACGTAATGACAGGTATTTACACAGGACGTTCGCCTCAGGACAAGTATATCGTTATGGACGATAATTCCAAAGATACGGTATGGTGGACTTCCGACGAGTACAAAAACGACAACCATCCTATGTCTGAAGATGTTTGGGCTACCATTAAGGAAATCGCTAAGAAAGAGCTTTCCGACAAACGTCTTTTCGTAGTTGATGCATTCTGCGGCGCCAATAAAGACACTCGTATGGCAGTGCGTTTCATCGTTGAAGTTGCATGGCAGGCACATTTCATTAAGAATATGTTCATTCAGCCTTCCGGCGCAGAGCTGGCTGATTTCGAGCCGGATTTCGTTGTTTATAACGCTTCTAAGGCAAAAGTTGACAATTATAAAGAGTTAGGTCTTAACTCTGAAACCTGTGTTGCTTTCAATATTACCAGCCGCGAGCAGGTTATCGTCAACACATGGTACGGTGGAGAAATGAAGAAGGGTATGTTCTCCATGATGAACTACTATCTGCCTCTTAAAGGTATTGCATCTATGCACTGTTCTGCAAATACAGATATGGACGGTAAAAACACCGCTATCTTCTTTGGTCTTTCCGGAACTGGTAAGACAACTCTCTCCACTGATCCGAAGCGTCTCCTTATCGGTGATGATGAGCATGGATGGGATGACAACGGTGTATTTAACTTTGAAGGTGGATGTTATGCAAAGGTTATCAACCTGGACAAGGAGTCTGAGCCGGATATCTATAATGCGATCAAGCGTGATGCTCTTCTGGAAAACGTTACTCTGGATGCGAACGGAAAGATTGACTTTGACGACAAGAGCGTAACAGAGAATACTCGTGTATCTTACCCGATTAATCACATTAACAATATTGTGAAACCTGTATCCGCTGCTCCTGCCGCTAAGAACGTAATCTTCTTATCTGCAGATGCATTTGGCGTACTGCCTCCTGTATCTATTCTGACACCAGAGCAGACTCAGTATTACTTCCTTTCTGGATTTACTGCTAAGTTAGCTGGTACAGAGCGTGGAATTACCGAGCCTACACCAACTTTCTCCGCTTGTTTCGGACAGGCATTCTTAGAGCTTCACCCAACTAAGTATGCAGAAGAATTAGTTAAGAGAATGGAAAAGAGCGGTGCGAAAGCATATCTTGTAAACACAGGCTGGAACGGAACAGGAAAGAGAATTTCCATTAAGGATACTCGTGGAATCATTGATGGAATCTTAAACGGTGACATCAATAATGCTCCAACAAAGAAGATTCCTATTTTCAACTTTGAAGTTCCTACTGAGCTTCCAGGTGTTGATCCTGCAATTCTTGATCCGCGTGATACATACGCAGATGCTTCTGAATGGGAGACCAAGGCAAAAGATTTAGCAGACAGATTCGTGAAGAACTTTAAGAAATACGAAAGTAACGATGCTGGAAAAGCATTAGTTTCCGCAGGACCAGAGAAATAATAAAACAGTTTTAGATTTAGAGCTTTGAACTAATTTCTTAAATTCAAGTAAGTTGTTCTTAAATTTATAACGGAATAATGAGAGTAGAAGCCGCACAGGGAATGAGAAATCCTTGTGCGGCATTTTTTCTCTCTATTGTGGGAAGTGTAGTGTTTTATTACATAAGCAAATGGCTGGATGGAGATGACGAGTGTACTGTGCTGTTGATATTTAGATAAATTACCAGAGTAATTTATCTAAATATCAACAGCCTAAATATCAACAGTACAGTACACGAGTACAA
>CAMWKN010000114.1 GCA_947174825.1 uncultured Clostridium sp. | reverse complement strand
TAAATATTTCATTGCCTAACTGTTTTATAATTTCATCTTCAGCTCTATAATTGGAGGTACAAATAATAACTGATTTTTTTAGTTGCACTATATAATTTTGATCCTCAAAAATCCCTTCGTCAAACAACTGATAAAATGCACTATGAAATATAGGATGCGCCTTATCAAACTCATCTAACAAAATCACATTAGATTCCCGATCTAACAAATCTTTTGCAAAGCTCTTTTCATAATGCGCTCCACCAAACAAATATGTTGAAAATTGATTATTTTGAAACATTGAAAATTGTTTTCTAAAAATTTTTTCTTCTAAGCATGTGCTAATAAAATTAGCTGTTTCTGTTTTTCCAATTCCAGAACTTCCATAGAATAACATTGCTACCGGCTTTTCTCTATCATTTAATGTTAATGGCAATAACGCTTTCAACAATTGTGTTTTTACCCTACTTTGTCCAATAACTATATCATTATAGTTTTCATTAATAACCTTTATCGTTTTCTCTGTAACTGTTTTATACTCCTGAGCTTTCGCTATTGTATCGGGATATAAGCGTTTTATCTGCTCACTAATCTGGAGTGGTGGATTATGTAAATATATATTTTTAACATCCATTTTGGCAAGGAAATTCGCAAAATTCAATATCACATGCTCTCTTACACCAGCATACTCCTGAGAACCTGCAACAAAATTCTCTACTTTTACTTTCTCTACGCTATTTTCTTTATGTTCTTGCCCCTCTATCTGCACTAACATTTTACTAACATCCAGTTCCATTACCAGATCTGTCAATGTTCTGTAGCTTTGGGGTATCTTTTTTTGAAATTCCGCTTTTGAACCGTAAAAAATATAACTACTCATGTGACACTCCCGCAATTATGACATCATACACTGTACACTCTTCTATTGTTTCATCTATAGCATCCCCTAATACTATTTCCGCCGAAATTTTTTCGGTCTTATTCATGTACTTAAATTCATTCTCTATTTTTAGATTTTCCAAGATTAATGTTCCAACCGGTACACCATAATATGTCAATTTCATTTTTACAAAATCCGCTAAATTATAATTATTTCTAAATGCATTAATATTAAAACGCAAAATTGATTTTCCCATTCCATCATCAACAATCATTTCGTAATATCCCCGTTCACCCAAAATAGCCTGATTCAATTTTTCCATATCTATAGGCATTTGTTCTTTGGGCACAACTGTCAAATAGGAACTAAACATTTTATACATAGTAAAAGAATTAGGGTACGGAGTCACTGTAACACTTTCAAACTTATGAACATTGTCATCTCCATTTGCTCTTGCAAGATAATCTGTCAACAAAGTATTCTGCAATTTACTATCAACAACTTTAGAGACTATAGAAGAATACCCCATTTCGCCCTTACCTTGAAAAGCCGCTTTTAGCATCGCTAAAACATTAATACCACCTCCAACCTCAGCCTCAATCTCTCCAATTATCTTCCCTAATCGCTCTTTATTTTCGTCTGTAGACCAGTCAAGATGCCCTCCGTTACACATGTCCAAATAATCCTGTGCAGCTTCTTCATCAAAATATGGGATTTTAACCAAATTATCCGTCCTAAGTTCTTTAACCTTTTTCTTATCCTTCATACAAACTATCCTCCACCATTTCATAATTCCTATGAATTACGCTATTCGTGTCCTTTTCTGTTCCCATATGGCACTGCCTCTTCTGCCACCATAGACAAATTTTGCAGTTGATCATAAATATTATATGTCACTGATTCCTCCGAAGTCTTATTCCCTTTCTTCCTCATCTCCCGATACACTACCTCTGCCAGCGCACTCATAATCGCATTATACTTAGCCGTATCCTCAAACAAACTCTGATAAGACTCCTGCGCTTCTACATATCCATCTTGAGCCGCTGCACCAAATGCTTTTGGAAAGATACTCTCAACAAAAATCTGCGGATCAGAGGATTGTGCCATCTTTTTCAATTTCTTATCGGAAAGCAGCTTATCTCTCAGTGCCGACAAAATAACTTTATCTCCCTCTGTGAAATTGCCCTTAAACTTTTCATTGATTTTTGCAATTACCTCGTCCAAAGGTGTTTTTTCATCCATTCCCTTGACACCTTTGTGCTTTGCCGGAACATATACCGTCTTTGCTTCTTCCAAAGCAATTTCACCCTGAAATGTCTTTTGCAGCTTGTAATATTCCAGTTTCAGCTTACCCTCCAGATCAACCAGCTCTACAGGATCTTTAGGCAGTAAGCCAATTAAGTATGAACAGAATACATACTCCTTCTGTAGCTCTTTATCAAACATTCTCAATATCTGCGATATGTAGCTATACCATTTAATCAGGTTGCGAACCTGTCTGCGGAATTGATATCTTTCATTCTGGGCCTTTTTGTTATAACGGTTGGAAACAGGAAGCAAAATGCTGCTCATTCGTCCCATTGCTCTGTCGTCCTGCCTGCCTTTTTTGTAATACTCGTTTGTGAAGGCTTCAACATCCTCATCTGAGTAAATACCGTAAGCCCGCAATTCCCTCTGCGTCTGGTATAATAAATCTGCATTTACTTCTTCCTGCAGGAATGTTTCCTGATAGAACGGCTGAAATGCGTCCTTTATGTCCTCCGCCTTATTAACAAAGTCCAACACAAAGGTATCTGTCTTTCCTTCGCAAGTCCGATTTAGTCTCGACAAAGTCTGTACTGCTTTCACATTCTTTAACTTCTTGTCCACAATCATCGTATGTAAAAGCGGCTCATCAAATCCTGTCTGATATTTTTCCGCTACAATCAGCACATTAAAATTATCATGAAACTCTGCCTTAGTCTGATTCTCAGAAATGTGGGAACCGTCTTTACGCACATTTAATTTTGACTCTGTATACTCCTCTCCCCTGTCATCAATCGCACCGGAAAAAGCCACCAGAATATCCACATCATCATACTTCTTTTCCTCAATGTACCGCTTGATTTCATGATAATAGCGGACAGCAGCCAGTCTGGACGATGTGATCACCATCATTTTTCCTTTGCCGTCAATCTTATGTCTTGTGGTATCCCTGAATGTTTCCACGATAATCTGTGATTTCTGGCTGATATTGTAAGGATGTAATTCCTGATATTTACGAATGACCTTTGCCGCCCTGCTGGAAGGAACATCCGGATTATCGGTCATGGTCTTTGCGATTCGGAAACAGGTATTATAGGTCATATAATTTTGAAGGACATCAAGAATAAACTTCTCCTCAATCGCCTGCCTCATGCTATACACATGAAACGGATGAAAAGAGCCGTCCTCCTGCTCCTGCCCAAACATTTCCAGCGTGGTAGCCTTTGGCGTTGCCGTAAAGGCAAAGAAAGATAAATTTTTATGCTTACCCTGAGCAATCATTTCTTTTACGAGCCTGTCCTCCGGATCAACTTCCTCCTCCGCTAATCCTTCACGCTCTGCATACTCTCTCAGGGCTTCTTCCGTATCTGCCAGCGCAGTCTTTAATTTCAATGCTGAACTACCCGTCTGAGAGGAGTGTGCCTCATCCACAATAACCGCAAAACATCTGCCATTTGCCTTATCAACCTCTGTATAAATCACTGGAAACTTCTGCAAGGTTGTAACAATAATGCGCACTCCGTCATTAATTGCGTCTTTCAAATCTTGAGAATTTTTATCCTCTCCTATAGTCTCCACCGCACCTAACTTATGGTCGAATCCCGATATCGTTTCCTGAAGCTGTGCGTCTAATACGGTACGATCTGTCACAACAATCACACTGGAAAATACCGGCTTATTATTCTCATTGAAAAGCGAGGCAAGGCGGTATGCTGTCCATGCAATCGAATTGGACTTGCCAGAACCTGCACTGTGTTGAATCAGATAGTTTTTACCTGCTCCATTTGTCCGTACATCTGCAATAAGTTTCCTAACAACATCCAGCTGATGATAGCGGGGAAATATCAATGTTTTCTTTTTCTGCAAATTGATAAACTTTTGGATAATATCCAACATACTGTCTTTTCGGAATACATTTTCCCAAAGGTATGCTGTGGGATATCCGTCCGGATTAGGTGGATTACCCGCACCACCATCAGAACCGGCTCCATTAGAGCCTTGGTTAAAGGGCAAGAAATAAGTATCTTTTCCTGCCAGTTTCGTTGTCATCCAAACTTCTGTATGGTCTACACAAAAATACGCCAAAATTCTCTTATTAAATTGAAAGCATATTTCTCGCGGATCTCTGTCATACATCCATTGAGCTTTCGCATTATCTACATTTTGCCCAGTGTACTGGTTTTTTAGTTCAAATGCAAATACAGGAATGCCGTTCACGACAAGTACCATATCCACAGACTTTTTCGTATCCGCAGAATAATACCATTGCCTATAACACTCTACTTCATTTTCCGCATACTGAATCCCAGCTGTATCATTCAATGTGGATTCAGGCTTAAAATAGCAGACTTTAAAAGTAGTACCTCTGTGTTTGAATCCATTACGTAAAACATGAAGCACTCCATCCATATCGCAGGCATTGTTAAAGGCACCACAGAATTTGCGTACTGGGTCTATGCCATTCTGCCGCTCGAATGCTGCCCACTCCCTTGGCTGAGTGCGCTGGATAAAAGAAATAAGTTTATCCGGATATAAACCCAATTTCGGGTTGTATGTTCCAGTTCCCTTTGTATATCCACCTTCAGACGATATAAGAAAAGCCTTGATATCTGATTCAAATTGTTTTTCTGTGGTAACTGTTATGCTCATGATTCTTCCTTTTATCTAATTCAAGTTTTTTCTTTCCATATTAGAAATATCCGTCAAGGCACAAATATCTTCATAATGCCAATCATCACATTCGTCAAAATACATCTCCTCTTTTCGCTTCTTAAATATTCGAAACGGTCTGCTGTCAGAATTATCATATATATGACAAATATCACAAACTCTGATTACATCCTTAACTTGCGCCAACGCCTTATCATATCTTGCAATTACTTTTTCTTCCGGCACATCATGCCCACCGGATTCTACTCTCGCCTTTACACGCCATACATTAATCATAGAATCCGCTGTCAGAATATAGTAACAACGTATAAAATACCCTTTTTCTCTTGCCCTTTCTAACAATTTTAAATTTCGCTCTGTTGACAGCACTGTTTCAAAGCAAAATTCCTGCATATGCTCCAAGTGTTCTTCTCGTTGTTTTTCCGCTAATTGCGCCGCTTCCAAATCAGAACATTTCAAATATTTTTTAATTTCATCAGCATTAATATAATCCATTGGTGGCTTTAGCAACTGTGTAAATGTGCTCTTACCGGAGCCGTTCGGTCCGGCAAAAATAACAATCTCAGGCCTTTTTTGAAATTCGCTCACTGTATCGCTCCTTTCTCATCCTTCTTCCCACCTCAGTCCGAGTTCCATCATCATTTTCCCGATATATAATCTGGCTTTCCCTATCATATATAACCACTGGAATCCCTAATGCCTTATTCTTTTCCAATTCAATTCTTACTGCTTCATTCGCACGCTTAATAACTGCTTCATCCGAAATATAGTCTTCTCGTTTCATAGTCTGCTCCTTCCTAAAAAAATTCATATTTCATCTTAATCTCTTTTTATTATAATTCAATTTAGGAATTTCTAATTAAAATCAAATCATCTCTTACTTTAGATCCTTTCTTGGTCAATCCCCAATATAAAACTTTTCTGGTATCATCCCATGAAGAATATATTAAATCTAAAGCACGATATTGATTCAATATTTTTTTAATTAACTGTTGGACATCAAAATCTCTCTCATAACTATCTGGTAAATATTTATTTTTTATTACTTCTTTAATACGTGATTCAGAAACGGTTACATCCAGCATTTCTACAGAAACCACTTCAAAAATATCACGAAAGTTTACAGTTTTACTCCCATGCCTCTTTCCATTTTGATTTGTATAATAATATTCTATTTTTATTTCCTGATTTTCAAACGCAATATTATTTTGCTCTATCAAAGAAAAAATCTCTTCTCTTGCAGCCTTTAAATCATTTGC
>CAMWKN010000113.1 GCA_947174825.1 uncultured Clostridium sp. | reverse complement strand
GTGTACGCCTAATCAATGAAAAATTATATGAACTGGTACATAGTGAGGGAGATCTGACGCGCAAACTGGAAATCTCTTCCGGAGATGAGATGGAGCTGTTGGCGGGAAATGTCAACGAACTGCTCGGACATATCCGTAGCATTATGTTGGGAATCTCAGATAGCGCGGGTGAGCTAAACACTTCTACCGATGTTGTTGTCACGAATCTCGGTAACGCCAGACAGAGTGTTTTGGATGTATCTGCAACCATGCAGCAGATGAGCGCTTCCATGCAGGAAACGACTGCATCGCTGGGACAAATCAGCGAGGCCGTTTCCGATATCTACCAAAACATAGACAATATCTCAAAAGAGGCAGGGGATGGCGATGCCCAGACAGAGCAGATTAAAGATAAAGCACAGGCGATTTATCAAAAAGCCGGAGAAGAACAGCGTAATGTTCACGATAGCACAAAGAAAATGGCCGCTTCTGTTAGTGAAAAATTGGAAAAATCAAAGATGGTTGGTGAGATTACACTTCTCACAGACAAAATCATTGAAATTACTTCACAAACCAATCTACTGTCCCTCAACGCCAGTATCGAGGCAGCCCGGGCAGGGGAGGCCGGCAAGGGATTCGCTGTTGTCGCTGGTGAAATCGGCAAACTTGCCGCTGATTCGGGAGAAGCAGCAACCCAGATTAGTCAAGTCAGCGGAGAAGTCATAACTGCTGTAGATGAACTTGCAAGCGAAACTTCCAAAATGCTTCGGTTTATGGACGAAGTGGCAGTCAATGGATACGGAGAACTGCTGGCTACCAGCGAAGATTACCGCAAAGATGCCGAGAATATCCATGAGATGATGGATCGTCTTTCCCACGACACGGAAACAATCAAACAAGTTATGGACACCATCCGCGAAAATATCAGCGAAGTCAACATTGCCGTTGAGGAGAGTACAAAAGGTGTCGTTGATGTCTCTGACAACACCACTGAGTTTTCTAATAATATTTTGGATATTGAACAGAAAGCAGATGTGAATAAAAATGTTGCGGCACAATTGGAAGCTGAAGTTGGCAGGTTTAAGCTAAATTAACGTAAGGTTATTCCGCTTAACAAAACCAAATTGGAGGAAATATACTTATCATTGAGTTTGCGGCTACTAACATAAAGTAGCCGCATTTATTAAAATAACAGGTTAGTTTTTACTAACTTATATACAAAGAAACATGCAGGATTGATTTTCTGAAAATTCCGCTGCCAAAAAGAAGCAGTAGAATGGATTATGAAGGTAGCCTCCTTTGCAGATTATGCGAAAAATGGTACAATAAGGGAAGTAACATAAGAAAGTGGGGGAATAATGGAACAGAACGAGAAACAATTACAGGAAACATTTGTAAGGCAAATGGAGAACTGGAGCAAATCTGGAAAGATACCAGAGCTTGAAGGTATGTCCATGCAGTATGCTTTTGAATTGCAAAAGAAACGCCTGCAGGCGAAACATGCCCAGCTCCAGTATCATTTTACGCCATATGAGTTAAGCGGGATGGCAATACATTCGGAGGTTAGTATCAATGGCTTCAAGAACAAGACACCATTTCGGGAATATCAGGTGCAGACGGATTATTTGGTGGATGGAGTAAAAAAGCATCATAGAAAAAGTTCGGAAATTATGTATGCCAATGTCACAGACCTGATGCATCCCAATGTGGTAACAACCGCTACTTGCCCAAACTGCGCTACCATCAGTCACGTGCGGGAACTTATAAATGGCTGTCCAAGTTGTGGGACAAGGTTTAGCATTACGGATTTTTATCCAAAGGTAACGCAGTTTTACACAGTAGACAATACCGGAGCAAACCAAAGGGAAGTAAATTCAAATGTGACCAAGTCTCTTTTGATAGGTGCGGCTATCGGTGTTTTGTTTGCGTTGCCGGCTTGTCTTGCCGGTGGAGAATGGTTTTATCTTCTTGGAGTATTGCCAGGAGCGTTTTTGGGCGCAATATTTGGATATATTGTCTATGCAATGTGGTTGTTTTTTAAGATTATTGGCAAGGCTGTTGCATCAGTACCCCTTGTGGTGGGAAATATGAGTGCAGAGCCGAGGATAAAGGGATTTATGAGGAAATATCAGCCGGACTTTTCTTTTCAGTTTTTTGCGGCGAAGATGATGAATCTGCTTAGGATTATGATATATTCAGATGAATATGATAATTTGGCAGTGTATGAGGGTGCCCACGTTACAAATGCATTTCAGGATATCATTGATGTAAAGTATCGGGGTGGATTAAGCCTTTCCAGAATTTATATGGAAGGAGAGGAATGTCATGTGAAGCTTGGAGTGTATGTAATTTCTACCTATTGTAACAAGAGAGGCATCAGCGAACGGAATGAGACTTATAAGCTGCATGTGTGCAAAAATATAAGTAAGCCTGACGACTTTGGTTTCTCCATTCGCGAATACCAGTGCAGGAACTGTGGTGGGAGTTTTGATGCGGCAAAGGAGCGGCGTTGTCCTTACTGTGGTTCCAACTATCATATGAGGGAAAACGACTGGGTGGTTATAGAACTGAAACGCTAAACATAAGAAAAAATCAAATAGATTTATATGGCATCTTTAAAGAAGGAAAGGAAAAGAAAATGGGATTTTTATGGGTTGCACTAGGCGGTGCAGTGGGAGCAATGGGAAGATACGCAATTAGTTTAATTCCTTCTAAAACCACGTTTCCGATTTTGACTCTTATAACCAATATAATAGGTGCAATGCTCATTGGATTTGTAGTGGGAATGGTCAGTGTCAGGGAAGATATCTCACAAAACAGCATTTTGTTTTGGAAGACTGGAGTTTGTGGTGGATTTACCACCTTTTCTACTTTTTCGCTAGAGGCATACAACTTGATGGAAGACCATTTATATATTCAGGGCGGTTTATATGTTGTCTTAAGTGTGCTTTGCTGTATTTTGGGGGTTCTGTGCGGAAAAAAATTGGCCTTATTATTGCGGTAAAGGAAATTGACAGTTTATTGACTGATGTATGGTCTCATGTTATACTTTGACTTACGGTATTGACCTTAATGCCATGCCCCTGTATGCGCATGGAGCAAGAAGTTACCATAGCAGTTCTGGGTAGGATTTGTGATGCTTTGAACTGCAATTATGGAGATATTATGGAATATATCCATAGCGATTCGGATGCTTGCATAAACAAATAATGTTGGAGTTTTTGGAGGATATCAATGAGTCAAATTAAGAAATGTTTCAATGGAATAGGCGATGTCATACGTCTGATCTTCGGAGCCATTGGTGGGTATCTGGGAGTTATATCCAGTATTTTGGGAACGATTCTGGGGATTATGGCGTCTGTTCTGGTAGTCTGTGCTATTGCCGGTCTTTGTCTCTATGCCAAATTCCTGCCTGACTTTACAGAGGCCAGAGAAGCGGTGTTTGATAAACTGGTCAATATGAATCAGGAAGATTTTGTCATGAAAGAAGACACCGTGGTGTATGACAAAAATGATCAGGAGGTGGGTTCTGTCAATGCAGGCAGATATCAGTATGTTGAGATCAAAAATATTTCGCCCTATCTCTATGAGGGCTATATCGCTGTCGAGGACAAGCGTTTCAAAACTCATGCCGGAGTGGATCTTCTTGCCACAATGCGTGCCGGTGTTTCCCTAATCAGACACAAAGGAGAAATTACTCAGGGTGGTAGTACAATTACCCAACAGGTTATCAAAAATAATTTGCTGACACAGGAAAAAAGCTATACCCGTAAAATGGCAGAAATTCTGCTGGCGCCTAGGGTGGAAGCAGATTACAGCAAGGATCAGATTATGGAATTTTATTGTAACAGCAATTTTTATGGAAATCGCTGTTATGGTGTGGGGGCTGCCAGTGAATACTATTTTGGAAAAGAAGCCAAAGATCTGGAACCGCAGGAGGCGGCGTTGCTGATTGGTCTGTCCAACAGCCCATCTGCATATGATCCTGTCAATCATCCGGAAGCAGCATTAAAGAAACGGAATGAAGTATTGGAGTCCATGAAAAAGGAAAGTGTTATTACAGAGAAAGAGTTTAATGTGGCACAAAAAACGGACATCAAGGTTATGCAGGTGACTTATGAGGGAAGCAATGAGAGCTATGTAGTCAGCTATGCCATCCATTGTGCAGCAATTTCCATGATGGAAAAAGATGGATTTGCGTTCCAGTATACCTTTAAGGACAAAGATGATTATGAAAAGTATCAGGCTCGTTATAACAATGCATACAGCGAGAAAAGTAATGAGATTCGTTCTGGTGGATATAAACTATATACTTCCATTGATATGAAGAAACAGAAAAAACTGCAAAAGTCTGTTGATCAGGGACTTGCTTTTAATACAGAGAAAAATAAGGAACGAACAAAATATGCTTTGCAGGGAGCAGCAGTCTGTGTGGATAATTCTTCCAATTATGTGGTGGCAATTGTAGGAGGTAGAGGAACGAAAGATTCCTACAACCGAGCTTATCTTTCTGCCAGACAGTCCGGCAGTTCCATCAAGCCTTTAATTGACTATGCACCAGGTTTTGAGAGTGGAGCTTTTGCGCCATCTACAGTGATAGATGATCATGCGATTGAGGATGGTCCGAAGAATTCTGGTGGAAGTTATCACGGCAAGGTGCATATTAGGGAAGCTGTGGCACGTTCTCTGAATACGGTTGCATGGCAGGTGTTGGATGCCATCACTCCAGCCTATGGAATGTCCTTTCTGGATGCCATGCAGTTTCATAATCTGAGTTATATTGATAATGATAATCTTTCCTTATCTCTGGGTGGTTTTACCGAGGGTGTCAGGGTGGTAGATATGGCAAAGGGATTCTCTACCCTTGCCAATAATGGTGTCTATAGTGACCGTACTTGTATCCGTAAAATTGATCATGCATCGGATGGTACGATCTATAATAATACAGAGGAGACGAAACAGGTTTACTCAGAAGATGTTGCCTGGATGATGACGGATGTTTTAAAGGGAGTTTTGAATGAGGGGTATGGCACCGGACGTGCTCTGAAACTGGACGGAGGACAGATTGCAGCAGGTAAGACAGGAACCACGAATTCCAGCAAGGATGTCTGGTTCTGCGGATATACGAAATATTTTACAACAGTGGTATGGTGTGGATATGATACACCGAGAGCCATGCCGGGTGTAACAGGAGCTTCTCTTCCAGGCGTGATCTGGAAAGATTATATGAATAAAATTCATAAAAACAAAGAGCCGGAGGATTTTATTGCACCGGCAGGAATTTGTCTGGCAAAATACGACAGTAATGGAAATTTTGTAAAAGGCACAGAAGATAAAACAGATTTACATCGGACAGAGGGGAGAGACTATTTCTCTACTACAATACTCAAAGATAAATCTTCTTATGCTTCAGAGCTGGCAGCAGAGCAATATCAGAAGAAAGTATCCAAGAAATTAAAAGCATTTGAAAAACTGGTTATTGAAAGCATTGCGGATTATTATACTTTGGAAACGGAATATAAAGAGCTGCGGGATATGATCTCGGCAATTGAAGATGATGAGGTTCGTAATTCTTATGCAAGGAGGGCTAAGGATAAATATGATTCTCTCAAGGATGAAACGGTAGAGTGGAAAAAAGTGGTACAGGCATACGAACAACAGCGGAGAGAGGCGAATGCAGAACTTGCCAGAAAGAAAGCAGCTTCGGCAAAGAGGGCAAGGCAGAATCAGAAGAAGCAGACACGGGTTGCGTTGGCAAAGACTCGTCTGGAGGCATTAACCGGATATAGTTACCGACCATCCAATATGGAAGCATTGCTCAATGCAGCAAAAAAAGCGGTAGAGGCATGTAAAAACTATAATGAGTATGCTGAACTTAACCGGAAATATGAGTCCTATCGTGCTGCACTGTATGCATTGCCAACCAAGGAAGAATACGATGCAAGACAGGGGGGAGCCGGTTCAGGAACTACGGGAAATAATCCTGCTGGAACGACAGCTCCGAATGTGCCGACAACGCAGGTGCCAGGACTAGGTGTGCCAACTGCCGCACCGGTACAGTAAATAGGG
>CAMWKN010000112.1 GCA_947174825.1 uncultured Clostridium sp. | reverse complement strand
GTGTGGGCTTGAATATCAAAGATGTGGATTTTCGTAGACGTTCCATTATTGTTACCCGAAAAGGTGGCAAAGTACAAAATCTATACTTTAATGAAGATGTAGAACAGGCATTACGGGAATATATCGAAATTGAACGTGCACCTCTTGCAGAAAAAGCGGCAGACGATTCCCCACTCTTCTATTCTATGCAGAAAAAAAGGCTCGGCGTGAAGTCTATCGAAAATATGGTAAAAAAATATGCAGAAGAAGCCATCCCACTTAAGAAAATTACAGCTCATAAGTTGCGTGCTTCCTATGCCACGGAATTGTATGAAAATTCTGGCGATCTATATTTGACAGCAGAGGCTTTGGGACATAGTTCCATGAATACCACAAAAGTATATGCCAATATGTCCGAAAGCCGCCGCCGATTAGCACCAAAATATATTAAACATTAATTGATTTCAGAGCTACAGTATCAACTTATATATCTATATCATATTTGTAGCAGACAGATCATATATGATCTAACGACCTGTAGGATATGATCGAAATACATTAGAAATTCCACGGTAAATAGATTTTGCCGCCTTGGTCTGGTAAGCAGATTGTCTTAATTTTTTACTGTCCTTCCGACCGCTGACAAATCCTAACTCAATCAGCACGGATGGTACCGTATTATGTTTGATTACAACAAAACCTGCCTGCTTTACACCACGTCGATTAGTTCCTAAATCTGTGGTAATTGTTGATAACATCTTTTTAGCAAATGTTCGGCTATTTAAACCGGCACTATTCTTCTTATTATTCTGACTGGAATAATAAACCTCTGTACCATTTGCAGCAGAACTACTGCCAGAATTCATATGAAGGCTAACGAAAAGGTCTGCATGATATTTCGCAGAATATTTTGGCCTTTGGTATAAATTAATAAATTTATCTGTATGTCTGGTCCAATATGCCTTCACTGTGGAATCCTGTGCTTCAAAATATTGTTTTGCCTTCGTATAAAGAATGGTATAGTTAAGTGTTTTTTCCTTTAAACCATTCTTTGTTGCACCTTTATCTTTGCCACCATGCCCCGCATCCAACATAACAATATTTTTGTATATGGACTGTGGTGATCCAATATCCACGGTAAAGAAACTATCCGTGCCTGCTTTCAGGCGATATCCCTGTAATTTTTTGGTTGTCACAGCGATCTTGGTATTCCCCTCCGCAGTTTTGGTAACCTTTACACTCTTGATTACAGAATTATTTTTTACAGGTGCATTTGACTTGTAAAAAGCCACATGATTACCTGGGATGATGATTAAAAAGCGATTATTCCAATACTGATCTGTAGTGGTCACTTTAGAAAATGAAACCTGCTTTGGCAAGGCAATATGCAGATCAAACTCTGCTGCTGAGAATGTCGTTGTCAGGGATGTCCCTGCAAATTTCTTGCTATATATATATTTCATACTGTACTGTACCATCACAACAGTATTATAAGCTCCATCTTCCCGAATTTCTAACTTAGTGATAGCGCCACTAGAAAAATTCTTAGACAGATCTCCTAACAAATTCTTTGTCTTAGGGAATGTAATCTGTACAGCCAGTTTACCGCTTAATTCCTGAAAAGCTACCTGCTTATCTGATATGGATGCCAATGTATCCATATAAAGAATCCGCTCTCCATCTACTTTCGTTTTTTTGATATAAATACCATTCAATGCATTGGTATATTTACTATTGTCCAGAGGAGTATCTAAAAGAACTGCTTTATGAAATAACAAATCATGCGTAATAGATATCTGAGATCCAGAAACCTGAACTGTCATACCACTCCGCTTTAGAATGGATTGCAACGGCAATAAATAGGCGATTGTACCAGTCTCCACATCCTTTGCCTTTACTACAGGTTGATCCAGAGTAATGGATGCTCCATTAACCTGCGCCTGAGCAGATCCCACAGTAAATTGCATTGTTACATTTAGCTCTGGGTTTTTCATGGTAATCTGTTTTGATTCTTCATCATAGGAATAAGCAAATCCTAACTTATCCCGGAAAAACTGCTCTCCCGCTGCCATCCAGATCTGATCCAGCTGCATAAGCGGAAACGAAGAAGATATCGTAGTCCCATTATATGTAATGCTAGGAATCGATTTCACTTTGTAGGATGTTTTCTGATTTTCAGTTACGATGGTAATAGACCGTGGCAATGCAGATAAATCGGCAGCCTGCACATGTATTGCCGATAAAAACAGCATACAACATGTAAAGACAGTTAAAATTGCAGATGCCAAGCGGATCCCTGTAATCTTAGAATTCATTTTTCTGATGTTCATTTGAATAACTCCCTTGTCATATAGTATCACTGGTATCTCTGTAATACCAGGCAATATCTATCATAACAATGAGTTCGTACAAAAACAAGTCAAAAATAGAATAAAATGAAGCCGGAATCATTTACCAAGTAAAAAAATTACCGTTAGAGTGAACATTTATCAGATTAGGATACATCATCAGAATGTGCATAAACTGGTATAATCAGATAATTTCCAGCATAAATCGCATCTGAGGTCAGAGAATTATATTCCTTGATTCTGGAAATATATTGATCCATAGATCCAAATTCATCCGAATAATACTCTAAAGCAATGTCGGACAAAGTATCCTTGGCAACAATCGGTACAGATAAATAACGAATTCTACTCTCATCCATAGCTGCCTGTGCATGGGAAGTAGAAAAAAAACGACTCTGCACCACTGCCAACAAAATCATAAGAAGAATAATAGCAAAAAATACTAATTTCGGTATAGACAAGGATTTTCTCATAATAAACGCCTCCTTATTAAATGTACGTTCGGAACATTCGTTCTGAATATACTATACACCACGAACAAGCGTTTGTCAACAAAATTCGAACGAATTTTCGAAATATTTGTTCGATTTTTGTATTTTCTTGTCTTCTTCCTGTCTTCCAATAAATAATAAAAAATTTCCGCATCATCAGTTGGAATCAAAATACCTTTTGATCCCAACTGCATTATATTTTAATAAGAAAAAATGACCATTTTATGATACAAACTCCATATAATTCATGGAACCCTGTATCAAAAAATGGTCATAAGCATTATTTAAGTATTATTATTTAATCCGAAATTTTATTTTTTTGCAATTACCAGAAGTATCATATGCGGCAACTGTACATTTTCCCTTTTTCTTAACTGTAAATTTATAATATCCTTTATATTTTCCTTTGGAAACCTTTTTTATTTTTACTTTTTTTCCGTTCAAAAAAACTTTCTTAATTTTGACATTGTCCTTTACATAAACAGTTACTTTCTTTTTATATTTTTTATTTTTTTTCACCCCTTTAATAACAGGTGCTTTCTTATCCTTAACAGATGTCTTTGTTTCATGTACCATTCTCACAGAATCTGGTGACGCAGATGGAGTCACATTTGGGGAACTCGTAGGGGTGACGCCAGGTGTCTCAGTAGCCGGATGCTCACTGGCAGTCTGATCTGCTATCCGATTTTTGATGATTTCACGATCTGCTTCAATATTTCCAGGATCATTCGCTGTATAAGCATAATATTCTATCTCCTGAGTGCTGCCTGTTTCTGAAAACATAGCATCTTTGATATCCCACTCCACCGTTTGCTTATCTTCCTGTGTTGTTCCATTGGTCTTAACAACCTCAGATGGAAGTTTTACACGCAAAACACAGTATTCCACGTCTTCTGGAGAAAGTCCCATTTCCCCCATAGAATCGGATGTACTATCATCTGTCCCTTCATCTCTGTCTACGATTCCATAGCAAAAAAACTTATCTTTTGTGATAAGATAGGTAGGATATTTTTCTTCCAGCTCTGCTTCTGTAATTTCTGTACTTTCACTCTGAACATAGTACTCTTCTCCATCAATATCTTTGACGACACACCCCATTTCTTCAGTCATCATCGCTTCCACTTCTGCAGGACTCAGTTCATAATCACCCTGCCCCATCATTTCATCTGTTTTTGCCTTATTAAAAGCCGTTTCAGAGCCCATTGTAATCTTGTTGTTTTCGTCTACAACAATAGATTCCTCCATACGCACACAGCCTGCTAAAACAAATGCCATGATACATAGGATTCCCAATAATAATTTACGGTTTCCTTTCATAATTCATAACTCCTTTCCAATTGATGACGATATCACTTTGATACCAGTTACATAGATCACTACGATATACGCTATGATCTTACCAGTTTCCAGAGTGAATCTGCCCAACTACACCGCAAAGATTTGATAGAATGGATTTATCAATCGTTCCGGTGGTTGATAAATGATACAACAGAATAATCGCTATACTTTTGGTCGGGATAGCGACTATTCTTATTTTTTAGGCTTCCAACGATTGGTCTACCTAGCTTTTAGAACTTATAATCGATCATCTCGTTTTTGAGTTCCTTAATTATATTATACATTACGGGACTCAAAACTCAAGAGATTTACAGAAAAAAGAGAACTTTTCCGTCCTCATTTCATGTTCCGCTTACTGGATCTTTTTAATATCGCCGTTCTCCAAGTACACATGATACTCTTTTAGTACCATTTCACTAAATAATAAGTTTGCATCATGTTCTTCTCCTTTCACGTACTCGTGAACCGTCACATCCAGCATATTTCCCATAACTGATATTTTAGATGTGGTTTTATTATTAAAATTAACTATACCGTGTATTTCATCATCGTTAAGAAATTTCCATTTATAATAGCTTAATGCATATTTTTCCATGGTTACATTAGCTGCAATGGTTGAAATTCTCCATTTTCCAGTTACATCATTTCTTACTTTATTAGTCTGGAATGAACCGTCTATATCGTGTATATCTTTTTTACTTATACCATACATACCCTTACGATGAGATTTTTTCTTCTTCGTAGGTTTTTTAGTCGGCTTTGGCGTTTGCTTGTTATTCTCCAATCGCTTTCCCGTTTTATAATCATATAAATCAATTACATCTTTCAAATCATCTTCTACATAATAAGAATTTTCAGTATCAACATCCTTAACTTCCATTACAGACCATTTTTCGTTTACTTCATATGCCACATCTACAAGCAATTTTTTGTTCGTGTCTGTACTAACAAATCCATCAATAACAGCTGATGTTGAGTCTTCTCGATAGTTTCCCCAGACAACTTTTTGAAAAGCAGATACTCCGATATCTGTCAGACAATCCGTAACTACATCTACAAGACTTGTCAAATCTATAATTTTTTCATCATTAGAAATTGCATCAAAATCATCAGGGAGTAAACTCTCATCAATTATTTCAGATTCAGAGGTTTCAATCTGATCGGGCTCAGATGTAGTATTTAAATCTACTGGAACCACAGTTGCCTGGTCAGACAAACCTTTCTCGTTATTTTCCACATCTTTCGTGCATCCTGCCAAGGCAAGAACTGACGTTCCTAGTATAAGTGCTACTACAATTTTTTTCATATTTTCCCCTTTTTGTATATATCTTCTTCTCGTTGTGGTTTGGCAGCTATAAATATTTATTATTTTCTATTTTTCCATTTCAGCTCACAATCTACTGTTATATCGCCCAATTTCTTTTTTAACTTTTTTTCTGCCTGTTTTCCAGTCATATTATCTTTATGATCTCTTAGTGTACTGTAAATAATCTCATCATTTTTATACTTTGCTCTTCGATAAAAATAGTATTTTTTTTGTTTATCTAAAACAATATCCCAGGCATTTCCGGAATTATCGCATTGATGACCACCTTCAAATTTTCCACAATAAAATAAGCGAACGAATCCATCCTTATTATACTTTACTAAGTAAGCCTTTCCGGATTCATCATTATATGATCCACCACTTGTATTACCACAATAATATCCCTCTAGTTTAGTATGTAAATTTTCCTCAAACTCATCAACACTGGTAATGTCAGAATATTTTACATTATCCAGATCAAAGTCTTTTTTCTTTTCTTTTGTTTTATAGTAGGATTTACTATATCCAGAATTAAAATATTTTTTTGTTTTCTTATCATATTCGTGTTTGCGATCTGAAATAATCCAAGTATCTACAGAATCTTTCTCATGATCCAACACTTGC
>CAMWKN010000111.1 GCA_947174825.1 uncultured Clostridium sp. | reverse complement strand
GTCTTATTCTCAATGGTAAGTACGCCGGAAATCGGTGTCTTCGGTGTATTCTTATCCACTACTGTATATGGAACAGAAGTAACCGCTCCATCGTAACCCTCACCTCTTACCTCATCCGGTGTAACTGTAACAACTAACTGCTTTCCTTGGTTCTCCACCGGTACGGTATAGGTAGGATCCGTAGCTCCATCAATCCTTGTATATGGATTCTCACCAGTGCCCTCTTTTTCCGGATCATAGATATACCACTGGTAATCCAGAACCGGCTTTACTCCCTCTGGTGTAATGCCATCAATATTTGCTTTCAAAATCGGATCACCATTGGCTTCATCTCCGGTTTTCTCAATGGCAACCACACCACCGATTTTGACTGTTTTATTTTTACCCTTAGATGTATCCAATGCAGGAGACTCTGCAGTGTATTTTTGCATCTCTCCATTTTCATCCGCTTTTTCTACAGTGACCCAAACAATAATTTTCTTACCTAAATCATCATCTGTTATGGTATAGGTCTTATCAGTAGCCCCCTGAATCGGCACCGGAATACCTTCGTTCTCCTGTGTATACCACTGATAGGTCAGATCCTCATCCGGATCTAAATCCCAATCAGAATTGCTCTCCAAAATATCAGCAATATCAGCCTCTAATGGAGAACCTGCTGTACAGTTTTTATATGGATCTCTATTAAGAATTTCTACATCACCACGTAACGGTTTCCGACCTTCTTTACCATCACTAATTGTGTCATCGGAATCCTTTGTTGCTGAATAGATTACATCCCCCAACTCATCTTTCAGTTTCTGGTCATCCCCTGGATTTCCACCAAACTCAATATAATAAGCTAAAGTCTGACTTGCATCATAATCATTCCAACGTCCTTCTTCATATTGTCCATAATATCCAAATGCCTCATCAGTCTCGCCACCACCATTTGGCTCCACATTATTGGAATTTCCCCAGTTTGAAAACATTCCATTCTTTGCTACAAATCCACCATCATATTTACCGTCATCACGATGGGTCTGCCCATAGGCATGATTCTGATAACCAAATTCCACACCTGCCTCTGGTCCAGATACCCATCTCCAAACAAAGTCTTTCGTCAGATCAATACCAGCAGCATTAATCTTATCCAATGGTTTCCACTTAGTATCTGCATCAGAATAATTGCTGTCATCTGCCAGTTTTGCACGGGTACAGCCAATCCATCCTCTATATCCATAACTATTCAAAGATCCCCAATTGGAATAGATAAAACGATCTTCTGCACGGGATGTAATCGTTGCCAGATACCCCTTCACACCATGGAAATCAGCTGTCTTAGTGTATTTATAGGCACTTTCCCATGTTACCATAGTATCTACAAAACCATAAAAATGACCATTGAAATACTTCAAAAAGATATTTCTACCATTTACCGATGCTACCTGCTCATCACTACTCATGGTAGTTGCAGAAATAGACACCACCTGACTGCTGGATCCCGTGGTAGAAAATTGAATTCTGCTGATAAATTCCTCAATCTTTGACTTGGTAATTCCGTTCTTCCATGTGAACATAACAGCGGAATAACTGCTAGATTGTGAAACATCTTCAAACTTATCAAAAGAATCCATCTTACCATCTGTCAAAATACCAGTTCCCTTGACACCGTCCATCTGACTATGTGGAATCTTAAAATATCCAGAATCAACCAGAACTGTCATGTCATAAAACTTCTTATTCGTATTTGACATTTTGACACTGGCATCTGGATATGTATAGTAGGTACCATGATTCTTTAACGTTCCTAACTCAATGGTTCCCTCCCCTGCTGCCTTTGCCGTCTGCTTCACAAATACCGGTCCGCTTAACATACCGATAATCATTGCAAACGCCAGAAGCAAGGATGCCAATCTCCTTCCTGCCCTTCTTCCTTTCTGCTTCATTTGCATACACCTCCTAAAAATTTTTAAAAAACGTGACACAATATGTAGTACAAATGGGTACTACATCTGCATCAATATTATTCTTTATTGTATCATTTCCCCTATTGTCTGTCAACAAAACAATAGAGCGAATTCTCACGGTTCTCTGGCATTTTATATACCAATTTCTTCCATTCACACAGGCTATTATTACAAACTTATTTGAGATTTTAAAAAAGAGACCAGGAAAATCTAAGATATATATATCTATAGACTTCCTGGTCTCTTATGTGATTCCGAAGAATCTTCGTTTATTTAATACCTGTCAAATACAAGTATAAAATATAGGTCTTACCATTCTGTTTTACCGTGGTACGAATCAGGGAGCTTCCCAAGCGTTTTGCTGTATAACGTCCCTTCTTGTTAATGGTAAAGTTCTTTTTGTTAAAGGACTTATATTTTACTTTGGATCCCTTCTTCAGGTCAACAATACCAATCTTGGTAGATTTCTTCAGTTTTCTCTGTTTATTCAGCAACAGAGTAGGTGTCTTAATCTGTTTTGCTTTGAGTTTCTTGATCTCTTTTGCATTCTTAAACTTCTTTCTGACAACCAGTCTGATCGTCAGACGATTGGTATACTTGCCCTTGATGGCTGTGATCGTCAGATTAGCCTTGCCGACTTTCTTTGCCTTGATCACACCCTTCTTGCTGATGGTACCAACCTTCTTATTGCTGGTAGTTGTTACAATGGTAGCACCTTTACACTTAATCATCTTGATTTTGGACTTGGTTCCCTTTTTCATTACCTTCTTCATATTGAAACTAGGAATCTTCCAATCCTTCGCCATTTTCAGCAACTGCTCATAGGTGTAAGGACAACCCTTTGCCTTTAATTTGGCATTAACTGCTGCTTTTTCATTTGCTGTCATCTTCTTCCAGGTAGATTCACCGGAAATGATAATATCTCTGGTGGAATCATCTACCTTGGTAATCAGCTTCTTCTTGGTATCTGTTACATAATCCTTAATAAACTTCTCAGCCTTATCTTCCTCTGCCTTAGTGAAGCTTGGTCCCTGATTAGCCAAAGCATCCTGTTTTACCTTGGATCCATCAATATCTTTGGATCCTCCATTGGTTAACTGACTTGGATCTACGTCCTTCTTATCTGCTATTGCCATTGGAACAGCTACAATACGGTAGGTTCCATCCGCCGGAAGTTTCGTAAAGGTAACCACGCCCTGATTTCCAGTACTCCACACAGTAGTTCCCTTTTCATCATAGACATAATTGCCATTCGCATCAACGCTTACTGTTACCTTCTCATATTTTCCGTTTACTTTTTTCAAAATAGCATACTGATAATCGGTCTTAGCCGGATCTACCGCAATGGTAATGGTATCCGTTGCAGGATCATAATTCGGTTTGGTATCCTTGTCATCAATTGGTGTACTGTCTGTTGGATAGATGGTTGCATCAATTTCCCTGGAACCATCATTAACCTTACTTGGATCAATATCATCCGGGTTTCTTCCATCATCTGTTGTTTTGGTAGGAATTGCTACAATACGGTAGGTTCCGTCTGCTGGAAGTTTGGTAAAGCTAACTACACCCTGATCACCATCGCTCCATACCGTTGTACTATCCTTATCAAATGGATAATTACCATTATCGTCACGGCTAATAGTAACAGGTGTCCACGCACCATCTACTTTCTTTAATACAGCGTACTGTAAATCCGGATCAGCTGGATCTACGGTAATGGTAATGGTATCACTGGTCTCATCATAATCCACCTTCGGATCATCCACTCTGGTACCAATGGTTTCTGTATTGCTGTGGATAATCTGTTTCTCCTTGATGTCATATGCTTTGTTCTTATCCACATAGAACCAGATCTCCTTGTCCGGATCGGTTATATAATATCCTTCCGCATCCGGTGTAAGTTCGTTGCCATCCTTATCTGTTACTTTCAGATCTTCCGGCACCTTCTGGGTACCAAATTCCCATACGGTATAACCGGTACTCTCTGCAGTCGGTGTAATCTTGATAATACGTTTTCCATCGCCAGGATCTACACCCGGATCCGGATCAATGGTAATATCCGCATTGGTTCTGGCAGTATTATATGGATTTGCAGCAACGGTTCCTGTATATTCCACTTCGTCACCAGATACCTGAACAGCAACATAGTGGTCAAGGTCATCTGCTGTTAAAATATAATTTGGTTCCGTAGCTCCCGGAATTGGTCTCAAAACACCATCATCATCGGTTACCCACCACTGATAAGTCAAAGTAGGCTTTGCTCCCTCTGGTGTAATACCATCAATATTGGCTGACAGAACGGTTCCTGCCTTGTTAATTGGCTTTCCTTCGTCATCCAGTGTCTTATTCTCAATGATAAGTACGCCGGAAATCGGTGTCTTCGGTGTATTCTTTTCTACTACTGTATATGGAACAGAAGTAACCGCTCCATCGTATCCTTCACCTGTCTCCGGATTTGGAGTAACCGTAACAACCAACTGTTTTCCCTGATTCTCCACCGGTACAGTATAGGTAGGATCCGTAGCTCCATCAATCCTTGTAAATGGATTCTCACTGGTGCCCTCTTTTTCCGGATCATAGATATACCACTGGTAATCCAGAACCGGCTTTACTCCCTCTGGTGTAATGCCATCAATATTTGCTTTCAAAATCGGATCACCATTGGCTTCATCTCCGGTTTTCTCAATGGCAACCACACCACCGATTTTTACGGACTGCCCTTTTTTCGAAGATGTATTCAATGCAGGAGATACTGCAGTGTGTTTTTGCATCTCTCCATTGTCATCCTCTTTTTCCACAGTAACCCAAACAATAATTTTCTTACCTAAGTCATTATCTGTTAAAATATAGGTCTTATTAGTAGCTCCCTCAATCGGTACCGGAACACCTTCGTTCTCCTGTAAGTACCACTGATAGCTCAGATCCTCCTCTGGATCTAAATTCCAGGCAGAATTGCTATCCAGTATATCAGCAATATCAGCCTCTAATGGAGAACCTGCCATGCAGTTTCCATATGGATCTCTATTAAGGATTTCTACGTCACCTCTTAATTTTTTCCGATCTTCCTTACCATCATCAATAATGCCATCGCCATCATCCGCAGAATCCTTCTCTACTGAATAGATTACATCACCTAAGCTATCTTTGAACTTCTGCTCATCTCCTGGATAGCCACCGAATTCAATGTATAATATATGTGTATCATCTATTCTATGGTCATTCCAACGTCCCTGATTATATTGACCATAATATCCAAATCCCTCCATCGTAAAAATACTGCCACCACCATTTGGCTCAGCAAAACCATCACCATCTTCCATTGTACCCCAGTTCGCAAAACAGCCGTCATAAGCCTGAAATCCACCGGTAGTATTTTCTTTTAGCATCGGATCCCAGCCCTGCGACTGCGTCTGGTAACCAAATTCCATACCGGTCTCTGGTCCTGTTACCCATTTCCAGACAAAATCCGTCTGTAGATTGCTTTTGTCATCTGCCATCCGTACCACATCCTGCCACTCTGGATCTGGATCATCATATTTGCTTCCTGCTGCCAAATTGGCACGGGTACATCCCAGCCATCCTGCTGCATTAAAGAAATTGGTATAAATAAAACGATCCTCAGCACGGCTGGTAATGGTAGCAAGATATCCCTTAACTCCACCAAATTCTGCTTCCTTGCACATCTTAGCAGCCTTATCCCATGTGGTGATTGGAGTACCCCATCCACCACCATAGAAATGTCCATTAAAAAACTTTAAATAAACATCAGATCCATTCACTTTAACCTTTTTTTCATCATCAGTTAAAGTAGTAGCACAAATAGATACTACCTGGCTCTTAGATGCCGTGGTAACAAACTGAATTCTCCTGATAAAGTCCTCAATCAAACCCTTGGTTATCTGATTACTTTTATTCCAGGAAAACACAATAGATGCATATTCACTGTCAATGGATACATCAACAAACTTATCATCTGATCCCATATAATTACCAGCAATGGATCCGTCTGATAAAATACCCATTGCCTTTGATGTTTGCTGTAACATTTTGCTTTGTGGAATCTTGAAATATCCCGAATCCACTGTGACAGACAAGTCATAAAAATTCTTACTGGTATCTGACATTTTGACACTGGCATTTGGGTATGTATAGTAG
>CAMWKN010000110.1 GCA_947174825.1 uncultured Clostridium sp. | reverse complement strand
GTTGAGAGGTCGCGTGGGCTCGGAGTTGTTTATAAGAGACAGGTATTGAATGAAGATTTTACTACTTTCACAGGATCATTGAAGCGTGTAGAACAGGTGAAAGAGCTGACGGTAAAGGTATATGATAAAAAGGATATATTAATATATCAGGAGGACATTACGCCAAAGTCTGCATGGAGTATGGAGAAAGTTGCCCTGGTTTACGGGATAAATAGACTGGTTTTTGCGGTATCGGCAGGAGATGGCTATGAAGAAAGCAAGGAAATTACGGTTCAGATGGATAGCTCTGTTTATATGGAAAATCTCCAGGTTGACTGCGATGATACGGATGGAGACGGTCTCTTTAATTATCTGGAAGATCTTTTTGAGACAGATAAAACCGAGAAAGATACCGATGGGGACGGTCTGACAGACTATGAGGAGTTGTATCTTTTTGGATATAACCCACTGGAAACAGACACGGATGGAGATGAAATTAGCGATTATGACGAGGATGAGGACGAAGATGGTATTTCTAATGGAGAAGAGTTAAGCAAGGGATATCTGCCCCTGGATGATGATTCTGATAATGATGGTCTGACAGACGGAGAGGAACTGGCATTTGGTACCTCGCCACTAAATCCGAATACACATAGGAAGGATATCACGGACTATGAAGAGTTCCAATTGGAGCAACTGCAATGTAGTTATGATGCGGAGACAGAGCAGTATATAAAAACATTTTGCTATGAGCAGGATGAGGAAGATTACCAGGAGCCGGTAGTGCCAACTCTTGCCTTTACTGGTGATGCACAGGGAGTATTGTCCTTTCAGATGAAACGGGTAAGTGGGAGTGCCTATTTGAATCCATCTATGACGGGATATCTGGGGGCAGCCTTTGACTTTAGCACTGCCGGAAAGATGGAAAAGGCGGAACTGACTTTTTCTTATGATGAAGAATTATTGGGGAAAGATCTGGTATCACAGGAATCCTTCCGTCCGACGATTTACTATTATAATGAGGAAACCGGTCTTTTGGAGGAAGTAGAAGGACAAGTGTGGAAAGGGAATCAGGTTACTGTCACATTAAGCCATTTTTCTACCTATATTCTCGCAAATAAGGCAGATCTGGAGGCTTTGTGGGAGCGGACGCAGATTGTGGATAATACATTGACGAAGGGAGAGAAGCCTCTGAAGGAAACAATGATTATCATGGATTATTCCGATCAGATGGAGCGGTATGATAGAAATGCTGTCCATCGCAAAGAGATAATTTTGGATTATATTGATCATCAGTGGGAAGAGGACGAGAGTCTGGCTTTGTATGTGTTAGGAGTGAAGGGGAGAAAAGAAATAAGTTGCTTCTTCTACAGAAACGGATTTACCAGAGAAAGTGTACGTGAAGGTGTTTATAAGGTATTTGATCAAATGGAGCGATATGGACATGAAGAATCATATAAACAGTTGGGGTATGATTTTTGGTTTATAGGGAGTACTGATCTATATAGCTACTGGAAAAACAGGGATAGCAATAATGAAGATAGAAAACCGGTACATAGAAATATGTATTGGATGACAAATGGTTCTTTTGCATCTTTGCCGGTTTTCCCATATTGGTATAATATATATGATGCTGTAGATCATCTTTGTCAGGGCAGTAAAGAATTTGATTATGCCTGTCAGATGATTGGCTTTGGTTATGAGACAGATAAAAGGGAACTTCTGCAGTCTATGGCAGAAAGGATGAATGGTAATTATTATCAGTATGATACCAGCTTTGATATGAACCGCTGCTATCAGGAAACACAGCCGGATCAATCCGGAGATGGTACGGATAAAAATAACGATGGACTTAACGATGAGCTGGAGAAGAAAATCTGTGATGGGGAGATTACAACCATAAGCGGTACCACTATCTTTTCCCCGGATTCCTATGATAAACTGATGGAAAGTGATGATTATGATGGAGACGGACTGAAAAATGGGGAGGAAATTGAAATATATCAATATCGGAAGGCAACCTATTTCCGCCTGAAAAGCCTGCCATATATCTACGACAGTGATTGCGACGGATATTCTGATTACGAAGAAGTGAAAGAGATGAATACACCGCCTTGCAAGGCAAACTTTGTCATGAAATATTCGGATGTTTCCTATCTGAATAATATGGACCAATTTGAATCCGTCAAGGCATTTAATAAGTATGCGGACAGCAAGGGGATTGGAAATGTGGTGGCCAAGTCTTTGGATGTGCTATTCTGCGGTGGGGAGATCAGTCTCAATAAGGCGATGAGTAAAGAGCTGGCAGAGTGTCTGGCAGAGGATGCCAAGGAGAATGAAACAACGGCTATGGTAGCTGGTGTTGCAGATTTTACCAATACCTATGTAGCTGGATTGGTGGCTCTGTTGCCGAAAGTGAATGAATTGGACTACAATTTTCATAAGAACGATTATATGGATTCTATTAATAATTTGCAAAAGGCGATCAAGATTTTGAAACAGGATGGGGACAGCAAGGAACTGCTTCATACTTTTCAAACGAGCCTACAGAATCATAGAAATACCTGGAAGGATGATATTGTACGGTTGGGTAGAGAAAGTGATAATATTAAAATATATGGTAATATTGCCTCTTTTACTATGGGGGTAATGTCGAGTGCGGAGGATGAAATTAATGAATGGGAGAAATATTATGCCGAATTATCCCAGTTAGTGGGGTATCGGGATGTTTTGCAGAAATTAAGTTGTTGCCAGATGGAGGATGTGGAAGCTGCTGCGAAGAAGATTTTGAAGGAGTTGGATGGAGAGTATGGGGATGCATTGAAGCAAGCTGCTGGCAAAGTTGTTCTGGATTTTGTTGTTAATATTGCAAAATCTGTTTTAATAAAACAAATAAAGAAGATGAATGTAGTTGTCAGTTTGTTAGATATTGCGGCAGGAATCGTGCTGGAGGATTCTATGAGTGTTGGTCTGCAGAATAGTATTTCAGTCAATATTGCTTTGGAGCTGTCGGTTTTGAGTAATGGTACAGTTACAAGGAATACCATTCAGAAGGATTGTACTGGGAATACACAGGTGGTATATGATGATGCCAGTAATTATTTATTTGCAAGAAAACTTTGGCTGTCGACCATTCACACCATCAAGCATTGTGAGGAAAACTATCAATCTTATATTTCATCTGCGTCATCACTATTAAATCGAAAAATGTTGTATTATACTAAGGATAGCAGTATGAATGTCACTTATAATCTCATAGAATTACTGCGAATGCATAATCAATATGCAATGTAGACAGGGAAGGTGGAGATTTGCATGAAAAAGAACACCAAAGGCTTACAATATCAATTAGAAAAGGAAAGAGAACTTTTGAGATTTTATGTGGGTTTTGTGATGACTACCTTGAATTTGATTTTTGGAGTTATACTATGTATTGAAAATAAAGAATTCTCATCAGATATGTATATTGACATTGGAATTTGGTTGATACCTGTTGTGTATCTATTGTATGCAAATTATTCCAAAATAAAAAAAAAGATTCTATTTCGTCATGGAGTAAAACATAAAGCCGAAATTGTGAAAGCATGCTATGGCGCACCGGGTAGAGATCGTGTTCCCAGCTACTACCTGGTAATTGATTTTATCAATAGTAAAGGAAAAAAGAAGACACTTTATACACCAGGATATCATGGAAATCCAAATATGTATCTGAAAAGCGCCAACTGTTCTGTGTACGAATGGAAAGGGTTTTATGTGGAGGGGGATTTCCAGATGCGTGATGAAATAGACTATTTTGGATATGCAGGAATTCCCACGGAGAAGAAGGAATTTATTTGGAGGTAGTGGGAGGTTGCATTATGCCTTGGCAGATATGCAATATATTGTCAGGTATAAAAATGTCTGTTAAATGCTTTCCCCAAATTATACATCTTCCTTTGACTTCCTTTGACTTCCCCCTTGACGGATGACAGTAATAGGTATAAGATAAGGAAGTGAAAAGTTCACAATACTCTTATTCAGAGTGGTGGAGAGTGAAGGCTCAATGAAACCACGGCAACCCCATTGCGGAAGGTGCCAATCTCAGCGAGGAATCGATCAATAAGAGGGTTTGAAGTCAACACAAAGAAGTTCAAGTCCATCTTATGGTTAGGTGGACTTTTTCTATTGTTCCAATATAGGGACAGATTTGTCTGTAGCTTGGTAATATCATCAAGCAGATTAGGGTGTAATATGGTGGAATAGGGCATTGACGCAAAAGACAAACAAGAATGGAGGAATTGTAATGGAAAAAAGATTATTCACATCAGAATCTGTAACAGAAGGACATCCGGATAAGATTTGTGACAATATTTCCGATGCTATTCTGGATGCATTGATGGCACAGGATCCAATGAGCCGGGTGGCATGTGAGACGGTAATTACCACAGATTATGTAATGATTATGGGAGAGATCAGCACCAATGCACAGGTAGATTATGAAAAAATCATTCGGGAGACCATCCGGGAGATCGGATATGATGACGACCTGAAAGGATTTAATTGCGACAAGTGCGAAGTTAAGGTATTGTTGGATAAGCAGTCTATTGATATTGCCATGGGTGTGGATCAAGCATTAGAGGCTAAAAATGGTGAGAAAGGCATGTCAGAGGAGGAGTTGGATGCCATCGGAGCTGGAGATCAGGGAATGATGTTTGGCTATGCTACCAATGAGACAGAGGACATGATGCCATATGCGATTTCATTGGCACATAAACTGACCAGAAAACTGACAGAGGTTCGCAAGGACGGCACCCTTCCATACCTTCGGGCAGATGGCAAGAGTCAGGTGACAGTAGAGTATGATGAGGAGGGGAAACCGGTACATATTAATGCAGTGGTTATTTCTACCCAGCATTCTGCTGAGATTAGTCAGGAGCAGATCCACAAAGATATCCGTGCCCATGTCATTGATCCGGTACTGCCGCAGGATCTAGTGGATGATCAGACAAAATACTTTATTAATCCTACTGGACGTTTTGTGATTGGTGGACCAAACGGAGACAGTGGATTGACCGGACGCAAGATTATTGTAGATACCTATGGTGGATTTGCCCGTCATGGCGGCGGAGCATTCTCCGGCAAGGATTGTACCAAGGTAGACCGGTCTGCGGCATATGCAGCCCGTTATGTAGCAAAGAATGTTGTGGCAGCAGGGCTGGCAGACCGGTGTGAGATTCAGTTATCCTATGCCATTGGCGTAGCTCATCCAACTTCAATTATGGTGGATACGTTTGGTACCGGTAAATTATCTGACAACCGTCTGGTAGAGATCATCCGTGAAAACTTTGATCTGCGTCCGGCTGGCATTATCAAAATGTTGGATCTGCGTCGTCCTATCTATAAACAGACGGCAGCTTATGGACATTTTGGCAGAAATGATCTGAACCTGCCATGGGAGCAGACCGATAAAGCAGCAGACTTGCAGAAATATACAGCATAAGTTACAATAAAATATCAAGCAGTTGTCCGCAATGATGGATATTATTACTCCGGTGGGTACCACCGTGGTAGTATCTGTGGTTGCGGACTTTTTATAAAAGGAGGATCTTGCGGTGAAATATGATTATTTAATAGTAGGTGCGGGTTTATTTGGGGCAGTGTTCGCTTATGAGATGACCAGTCGTGGGAAGAAATGTCTGGTAATTGACAAGAGGGATCACATTGCTGGAAATATTTATTGCGAGGAAATTGAGGGGATTCAGGTTCACAAATATGGTGCCCATATTTTTCATACCTCCAATCAAAAAATCTGGGAATATATAAATCAGTTTGCCGAGTTTAATCATTATATTAATTCTCCGGTTGCTGTTTACCGGGATGAATTGTACAATCTGCCGTTTAACATGAACACATTCAGCAAAATGTGGGGAGTTCGGACACCGCAGGAGGCAAAAGATAAGATTGCAGAACAGATTGCAGAATTAAATATTACAGATCCTCAGAATCTGGAGGAGCAGGCACTGTCCCTGGCTGGACGGGATGTGTACGAAAAGTTGGTCAAGGGATATACCGAGAAACAGTGGGGCAGAGACTGTAAAGAACTTCCGGCATTTATTATCAAGCGCTTGCCATTGCGCTTTGTCTATGAC
>CAMWKN010000109.1 GCA_947174825.1 uncultured Clostridium sp. | reverse complement strand
AATCAAATAAATCTTTGCCATTTTGTCTCCCCATCTGCTCTATTGGTTGTCCAATCACTCTGGCACATAATCTGACAAAATCTCCAGAATATCCTTCTGATAAATATTGTCTCCCAGAACATTTCCCTCTGGTCCTATGCATATGGAACGGATATCACGTGGATCCTCCACATACGGATTTGCAACCACATTTTCCGAATCAAAATACTCTTTTAAATAATTAAGCGCATTTCCCGCTGGAAAAATTATATTTCCCTCAGAGGCTGCAATGCCCATTAAATCAAATTCTCCAAGAATTTTTCTTGTTTCCTGATTATAAGGATTGTCAGCTTTTTCATCTCCCAGCCACGCAGGATGTGTCCGTACATAAATATTCTCCCTTTTTGCTGCAGACCCAAATTCTTTTACGACTTCTAAGGGAATGGTTTCCTGATGAAAGGCATCCACCGACAATAAAATAGCGTTCACTCCACTCTTTCTCAATTCGCGAACCACAAATCCAATTTTTTCACTATCCTTTGTAAAATATCCGTTTGTAATCAGCTGTCGTTGTGAAATCCCGGCATCCCTCGCCGCCGCATGAATGCTACACACTGACTCCCATTGCAGCAAGGGCTCTCCTCCAAAGGTCATTAATGATTTCATCTTGTACTGTCCTGCCACTTTCCTGACCGCATCCACCGCAGCGTCACGCTCAATAAATGTTCCACTGGCATCGTGGGTTCCCTCGGAACAATGCTTGCATTTCCCTGTACACGCTAAAGTCATCAAAAACTCTATTCGATTTAAGTTTTTGGTGTAAATATTCATTTAATATTCCTCCCCTTCATCATTCATTGCTGTATATTTATTGCAAGACGATCTGTATTTCCTATCCATCTCGAAGATCTCTAAAAAGAAAAATAAACTAAAATTTCCCTGGCATGTTCTCTCGTTACTCAATCATAACACCATACCAAGCCCCTTGTCAAACATTTGTTCTGTTTCCTATAGACAAAAAGGGAGCCGTCGCATCGGCAGATGGTCCATCTACGCCGCAACAGCCCCTTTTATTATATTCCTATATAAGATAGGAATGAAACAATGAGCAATTTAATTATTTAAATTTCTTATAACCACTCTTCTTTAACTTTTTAACATTGGCCTTTCTCGTCTTCTTTTTGCCACCTTTTACCTTGATTTTCTTTTTACAGCCCTTGAATGCACCTTTCTTTACTGATTTGAGCTTAGCCTTAACCGTCAAAGTGCTTAACTTCTTACAACCAGCAAATGCTCCCTTCGGAATAGCTTTAATGTACTTGCCAAGCGTAACACTCTTAGCTGCTGCACCCTTCAATGCATTGTTGCCAAGCTTCGTTACCTTATACTTGCTACCATTCAATGTCACTGTTGCCGGAACGGACAGTTTACTTGCTTTCTTGCCCGCTTTTGACAAGGTAGTCATGGTTACATTACCAGCTTTCTTAGCTGTAGCCGCTTTTGTTACCTTGTAAACAAAATTACCAGAAGTAACCTGGGTATCATTTCCTGCTGGCTTCCCAGTAGGTGATGGTGCTTTCGTTGGCTTTGTTCCAACCGCTCCACCTGGATTCTTAGTTGGAGCTGGGGATTGTGGTGTATTTGGTCCTTTTGTCACATTCGGACCTGGTGTTTGATTTGGACCTGGTGTTTGGTTTCCTGAACCGACCTTTACTAATCCAGTAATCGCATCTTGCACAGCCTTATTTAATGCATTAACTTCGCTAATTACCGTACTGCTGGTTGCTTCCTCAGCAGCTGCTACTGCATCTGCTAATACTTTCCAGCTTTCTTCCGTATAATCAGCCTGCTTCAGTGCTTTTGCACTCGCAATGCTTGCATTCAGAGTCTCCATGGCTTCCGTATTATCTTTCGCTTCTAAGTCAGATGTTACATCTTCTAAGTCTGCTAAGATAGCATTAATCTCACTTGGAAGCAGACTCTTCAAATCTTCTAAAGCCAAAGCCTCCTCTGCAGCATCAATATAAGCCTGCATAACAGCTAAACTTTCATCCGTATAATCGCTTTTTGTAATAGCTTTTACCTGTGCTTTTGCAGCTTTTACAGCGGCATCTAATTCACCGGCAATTCCGTCCAGAACTATGTTCTTTAACACATTATCATCTTCATCCAAGAAACTCACAGATCGAATAATATAGATATCTCCCTTTGTTGTTTCCCAGGAATGTGTCCACACTTCCAGATTATATGGATCGCCTTCTTCTAAAGCCGATGCAAGTTCCAAAGTCACTTTCCAACCTGTTGTACCAGATGTATAACTGCCATCCGTTCCGACAAATTCATTATAATCATCACCCATTTGCATACGAATATGTGCAAATGGATTGAAAGCAGTATTTTCTGTACAGTCAAAAGTCACTTCAACCTTTGCAGCACCGTCCATTTCTGAATCTACTTCTCCAGAAATAACCGAAATCATTTTAGGACTATTCCAATTAGTACCACTGGTAGGAATACCTGTATTTGGGAACCATCCTGCTGGATACTCTACAACCAATTCATCCAAAGCCGCATTAAGCTTATCTGTAGCAGCAATAATAGTAGGCAGATCATTGCCTTCTACCGCAGATTTCGCCTCAGTTAAAGCTGTCTGTAATGCCGTCCAGCTACTCTCCGTATAATCACTTTCAACCAAGCTGTTTACTGACGTAATAACATCCTGTAATGCTTCCTTAGCCTCATTCGCGGAAAGCGAAACCAGTCCTTTTATTGCATTATTAATGTCAGTTACTAACTGCTCGATAGTCTCTGCTGTCGCATTTTCATCTTCAAGACCTGCTTCCCCAGCTTCTAAAGCAGCCTGCAGCACATCCCAGCTAGCCGAAGTATACTCACTGCTTGAGTATTCTTTCGCTCTGGTAATGGCCTGAGTCAAAGGTTCGAAAGATGCCAGTCCTTCTGTTGCTGCATCGATATTTTTCATCGCTTCACTAATAGCAGTTTCATCCTTATCCGCTGCTACCAGAACTGCCTGCCCAGCTGCTATGGCATTATTCAAAGCAGTCCAGCTGCCCACTGTATAATCTGATTCATCATGCATGTTCCTATCAATGATGACTTTGTGCAATAAAATCCTAAGCGGAGTATCGTCTATGGTAAGATATTTAGTATCTATATTCTCTTCTCCAATCCTTGCGTCTATCAGTGCATTTTTCGTATTTTCTGTTGCAACATAAAATTTAGTATCATTCATACCTCGAACAGTATTTCTGTCAATCTCAGTAACATCCCCATAAATGTACATTTCTTCTACCTGACCAGCTGAACGAAAAGCCCCCTCAGAAATTTGGGTAACATTTTCACCCAATCGTACAATCTTTATAGGACACATAGGAAAGGTATAAGCTCCAACATTAGTCACTTCTCCTCCAACAATACACTCTCCTATAGTACTAAGACTGCTCCCCAGACCTTTCCAGTCTGTCTCGCTGAATCCAGCAACATCCTCTGCTGTGTTATTGCACCATGCTCTTAACCATCCCTGCGCCTTATACAAAGACTCAAAAGATCCACCTTCATCTATAAAAGTATTTAGATCAGGCATAACGCCAGAACCATCTATTAATAATACACTCTCATCATTTGTAAGTCCTTTGTAAAAATAATACTCTATTGTTTCATCATCACCATAGGTTCCACGATCAATACTGCCTCTCTCAATAGTACTATCGGCCGCAAAACTATGGACTTTAGGAATACAAACAGAGGTAATTACCAAAGCTACGGATACTGCTACACTAAGCAGTTTTTTTGTCTTACATTTCATATATTTTTAACACCTTTCAAATAATAAAAAATAAGACCGATGCACTAAGGGAACCTCATAAAGTATTATAATCGGCAATGTTTCTACACTATTAATTCTATAATACCTTACATGTCCTATCCTTAGTACATCGGTCCACCACTTACTTCTATTTAGATCATTCCAATATATTTATTTCCCTGTTAATATCGGAATTACCACCTTACCCAAACTGGATCTTCCATAGGTATAACGATTCCACAATCCCATGCCATACTCACCAGTATATCCGTTATCCCAATAAAAATATCCAAGTTTGTCAGCTTTTGCCTCATTTACAACTGCTGTAAGATATGTTTTAATTGCATCATAATTGTTTTTATCCACTGCACCAAATTCGCCGATAACTACCGGAATTCCTTTATTCACAAATTTGGTTTTCAAATCGTAAAATTGGTCTTCAATATTTTCAATATCAAACATATCTACTGATGTCGTGCTGCCTGCACCTGTATTCAAAGTGAAGTTATACGGATCATAGAAATGAACAGATACCATGATTCTATCTGTGCTACCTTTGTAATTAGGCAACACAAACTTACTTGACACTGTCTGGCTAATATTAGTGTTATAACCAGGAACTAACAGGAAACGCACATTATTATAACCACCTGCAGCACGTACTGTATCAACAAAGATCTGATTTAATTCATTGATATTATCCCAGGTAGTCTGACTTGGTGAATTATAGTTATTTTTCTCCATTACCTCATTCATGGATTCGAAGATCAGGTGCTGGTCATAATTCTTAAATCTGGTTGCAATTCTGCTCCAAACTTCTTTAAAAGCAGCCCGAATTCCTGTCTGGTTTGCAGCATCTACATCCAACCAAAAACCTTTTACATCATCTGCCCCATCATGATGAAGATCAATAATGACAAACAGATTATAGTCTCTTGCCCAATCCACAACCTGTTGTACTCTGTTAAGAGTCGTATTGAACTTAGAATCATTAATAGTATAATTGTCGCCATTTACTGAGACAGCATCTACCAATGAAAATGGTATTCTTACTGACTTAAATCCAGCCTCAGAAACAACTTTGAAGAGATATTTCGTAACCTCTGGATTTCCCCAGGCTGTCTCACTTACCTTGCCATCCTCTGCTGCTACTGATTCCAATGCATTACCGAGATTCCAGCCAGCGCCCATTGCACTAATAATGTCAGCATTTGTCAGATCAAATACTTCGGTAGCATATGATTCAGCATAGTCAAAGATCTGAACCTTTTTCACGGTACAGGTATCATATGCTAAATATACACTCCAGGTTGACTTGGAAATCTCTGTGAGATAGGTTACTTCTCCTGCCTGTGTTACCTGTGGATAATTTGGTTTGATAGGATTATAATTTGCATCCAGAACCTCAGACTGCGGATAAATTGGTGGATCTGCAATCTCTCCATACTCTACGGTAACAGCAATCATCGGTTTTTCAAAAGTAGCCACATTCAGATTAGAGATACCGATGTTCCAAGAATTGGCATTCACAGCTGCTGTACCTTCTATCACCTTCATAGTACCACAGTCTACAGAATCATCACCAGTCTTATGCCATGCACCTTCAATTAATACTGGCTCACTTTCTACCGGCGTAACATCTTCATCCACGTCAGCGTAGGTCAAAGAGTTAATCTTGATCTCGCAGTCACTGATAGCACCTGTCTGAAGATTAATTCCTTGTACCGGCAGATCAGTAGACAATTTGCTTTCAATCGCACTAAATGGCACATCTACCGTATACTCTACACCAGTTGTCGGTGCCGGATCTGCTGGTTTCGTCTTATCATAGCCGTTTGGTCCAATCATGGTCGGCTCCCAGCCGCCCCAGTTACTGTCAAATACCACAAACTGCAACGTGTTGTTGTAACCCAGGTCATTCTCTTCTGTGATCGTTCCCAGTTTGGTATACTCAAACTTCAGTTCAAAGCCATTTTTGCCGCTGCTCATGTAATCTGACTTCGGAAATGTCTGAATGTACCCTGCATCGCCAGCAACTGTTAAATCTTCGATTAATGGTGCAGATGTATCTGCCTTTGCAATGTTTCCAGTAAATAAGGTTGTTCCCAGCATTACTGCTGACAAAGCAACACTTAAAAGTTTCTTTAATTTCTTACTTTTCATAATAGTCTCCTTTCTTTTTCATATCCATTGCGTTGTTTCATGAAATGGATATAAAAAATCTTCCTAAATAAATTTGTTAATACTTTTATTTTTTGCTTGTACTTTATTTTGTTATTTCCTCCGCTGCTTTCTTCCTCACTCCTTTCC
>CAMWKN010000108.1 GCA_947174825.1 uncultured Clostridium sp. | reverse complement strand
TAAACAATCCCCACTACTTTTTGAGTTTCCATTTGTCCCTTATCCATCTTCTCAATCATGTTCTCATCCGTAATTTCTAACAATATATATTTTGTCTCTAAGCCATTGACATAATAAACCGAACTATCTGGTGTACTATATACATCATATCGTTTCTCTCTCCCACCATACGGCCCATCATATTCCATATACAACATCGTATCGAAATCTACTGTCACATAATCCCCTGGCTCATAATTTCCACGATACTCCGATAAGTCTCTGTCTCTCATAATATTGCCTGCAATTTTATAATTTTTAATCAGAAGTATCATCCCAAGAATGATAAGAATCAGAAAGAAAATATGTCTTTTCTGAATAGAAATTATCATAACAATCCCGTTCCTTCTATGCTATTCCACCAAAAGAGATATCCTCGTATTAAAACAGAAAATATGCTTCCCACAGACGCCTATGCCTACTCTCCTGCCAAAATCTGCTCTCCTGCACAGATTCGTACTGGCACATGGCTATAATGATAATAATATACCGTCAATTCCTGATCAGCAAAGCTCTCAATACTCTGCTTTCGCTTTAAATCCTTACCGAGGGGAAAAGAAAAAGTTCGGGCTGCATTTTTTAGATAATAGCCTCTTGTTACTCCCATAGTAGATGTTTTCTGTATCCTCCAACTCCGAAATGATACCTGATCAATCCCCTTTCTATCCGAAAGATCTAAGCTATCCTGTCCCGACTCTGCCTCCGCCATCAGCTTCCAGTCCTGAACAGCATGCAGCAGGTTCCGGGCTTCCATTCCACACCACCATCCATTGACACACAACAGAAATACCCAGCTCCATACCATCCATTTATTAAACTCTGCTATTCTCTGTCTTTTACGCAGAAACCAGAGAATTCCCTCTGCCAGAACCGTAACTGCCAGACAAAACATAGCCGGCAATATGGCAATACCTTGAACAATGATTCGTTTCAATCCCTCCTGCCCCATCATATCATGGCTTGGAAAAATACGTGGAAAGAAAAAGTAATGCAGAATCAGTATGCCAAACAGAATCATCCGAACCCGAAACCTTCTCGTCTCCCCTTGCTCTTCTTGTCTCTCCCCTGTAATGGATTGTTTCTGTATTGCCTTTTCTCTGGCATCTGCCACAGAATCCCCTTTCTTATCTTCATCTTTCATTTCTGTATTTCCCCCTGAAACTTTATTTTCATTTCCCGTGTTGTACGCCAACACATGTTAATAGGCTGCACTTACTAAACCCAGTGTTTCAATGCCAGTCACACCGCTGGCTTACTGTAAACACATCCACAATAATTCTGCCGATACAAGTCATACTCTCTGGATAGTTCAATAGACTTGAGATAGCCACCCCGTTTTTTGAAATCCGATACCAGATACTTTACCCCATATTCCTCCTGCAGCCTCAAGCCAATTTCATTGAGCTTCTGAGCATTTTTGTGTGGACTGACAGACAGGGTGGTGGTAAAGTAATCAAACCCACCCTCTTTTGCAGCAAGCGCTGCTTCCCGTTGCCGCATTTCATAGCAGTGAAAACATCGCTCGCCTCCCTCCGGAATCTGTTCCATCCCCTCTGCCATGGCAAAAAAACGTTCCGGATCATAAGCCCCTTCCAGAAAAGTAATCGGATACTTTACTGGTAATTCTTGAATCAGGCGCTGCTGCTCCTTCACTCGTTTTTGATATTCTGTTTCCGGATAAATATTGGGATTATAATAATAAATAGTAATGTGAAAATATTCTGCCAGATAACTGAGACAATAACTGCTGCACGGAGCACAACAGCTATGCATCAAGAGCGTAGGGACTTCCCCACGCTCTGTCAAATTCTCTATCATTCGATCTAATTCTTTCTGATAATTTACTGTATTCATATTCCATTCCTCATATTCTATTCTGCCCAGAGCATACTATTGCGTATATTGGTTTGCTGCGCAAACTCACACATACTTTTAATCCGGCACAAATGCCCCTAAAAGTACTGAATGCTCCACTGCTGTCCTGGTCAATCCAATCTGATCTAAAGCCGCCTGTGGTACCCATCCAAAAACCAGACTGACCAACAGATAAATCAATAGAAAAGCTACCAGAAAACCGCAGACAGCCCCGGCAAAATGATTGACAAAAGCAATCACAGGTATACGGTCTACCAAATTAAACAACTGCACGACCCATCTTAATACGATGGATAATACCATATAACATACCAGAAAAGTCAAACCAAAATAATCTCTTATCCCGACTGCCAGAATACTCGCCAACACATAGGCGGCAATCATCGCTGCAACTTGTCCCAATTTCAGAATCAAACCTTTGACTGCACCATCAATTACCGCAATCAGCAGCCAAGCTGCAATGACAATATCACAAATATGGATCAAGGATAACTGCATTACATCAGCACATCTGCCATGTCATACATACCGGCACCCTTTCCTTTAATATATTTTGCAGCAGCAATAGAACCTTTGGCAAAAACAGCTCTGGAATATGCAGTATGAGAAAAAGTTACCACTTCATCCGTTCCGGCAAAAATCACATCATGATCCCCTACAATAGTACCTCCACGAACCGCAGAGATTCCCAACTCTTTTTTTCCTCTTTTCTGACGTACCTGGGAACGGTCATAGACATACTCATATTGCCCTCCCACGGCTTCATTAACGGAATCTGCCAGGGCAAGTGCCGTACCGGATGGTGCATCTAATTTCTGATTGTGGTGTTTCTCTACAATCTCCACATCAAAGCCCTCTGCTGCCAACTTCTCCGCTGCCTCTTTCACTAATTTTAAGAGTAAATTAATTCCCAGAGACATATTGGCAGATTTCAGAACTGCAACCTTTTCGCTGGCTTGTCTCATATACGCCAGCTGTTCCTCCGACAGTCCGGTAGAACAAACGATAATTGGCACCTGCTTTTCCACTGCATAGTCCATGCGCACTTCAAATTCATTGGCAGAGGAAAAATCAATAATCACATCCGCCTCCACATCACAATCTCCTAAAGCAGTAAACACCGGATAGGTATTTTCCCGATTATTAACCACATCAATTCCCGCTACAATTTTCGCCTCGTCATCCTGGGCTACCAGATCTGTAATCATTTGCCCCATACGTCCATTACATCCTAACATAATAATTTTTGTCATCGAAATTATCCTCCATTCTGTCTTTTGTATTATTTTTATGAAATATATGAATCTTATGCAGAACCGTCTGATCATGTAGACGGTTCTGCATACTACTTTAAGCCAGCTGAATTCCAACTTCCTCCATAGCATCACGCAAAATCTGTTTATGGGCTTCCTCCATTTCCGTCAACGGCATCCGTAACGGTCCTGCCTGGTACCCCATCATATTCATGGCCGCTTTCACCGGAATTGGATTAACCTCACTAAATAATGCCTGAATCAGCGGAATATACTTTAATTGCAGCTTACGGCTGCTCTCCACATCCCCCTCTATCAACTTCATTACCATATCGTGGGTATCCCTAGGTGCTACATGAGATAACACAGAGATCACTCCCTTGCCTCCCAATGCCACAATTGGCACAATCTGGTCGTCATTCCCGGAATAGACATCTACCTCTCCCTGTGTCCGCTGCAGAATTTCTGCCACCTGGGACAAATTGCCGGACGCTTCCTTAACTGCCACAATTGTATCCACATCCTGTACCAAACTGGCAATGGTCTGAGGAGCAATATTCACTCCGGTTCTTCCCTGAATATTATATAAAATCAATGGTATGTTGACTGCCTCTGCAACCTGTGTAAAATGTTGTTTTAGACCATTCTGTGTCGCCTTATTATAATACGGAGATACCACCAATAGGGCATCTGCCCCTGCTGACTGTGCTTCCTTTGACAAACGAACTGCTGATTTAGTACAATTGGATCCCGTTCCGGCAATCACAGGCACTCGTTTCCGCACCATGCTGACACACATCCGTATGGTCTCCATGTGTTCCTCATAGCTCAGCGTAGAAGCCTCCCCAGTGGTTCCACAGACAATAATTGCATCTGTTCCCTGTTCTATCTGATCATCAACAATTCGCTCCATCGCAGCATAGTTAATGCTGCCATCCTCATACATTGGTGTAATCAGAGCCACACCGGCACCAGTAAATATTGACATGCCTTATCCTCCCAAAGAAGTATATATCCTATTTTATGATAAGGTTATCATATGTTACCAGTGTGTTCATCTTTTAGCCTATGGAATCTTTCTCCAAATCTATTTTAGAGACAATATCCATATATGGCTCTAATTCCGGCGGCAAATAACGCCCGGTTAATACCAGTTTCGTATAATCATCCCGCAACTGAATCAAATGAATGATATCTTCCATAGAAATAATATCCAAATCAATTAATCCCAGCACCTCGTCCAACACCAGAACATCGCATTCCCCAGTATCAATTACCTTTTTCGCAAAGTTAAATCCATTCAAAATATTCTGTCTCTCGTCCTTCTTCTGGGATTCTAAGAGATCGTCATAGAATACATTTTCCCTCTCAAAGCGAAAAAGTTTGATATCTGGCTCCAGACGTGTCAGGAAGCTAAATTCTTCTGCATCTTTTCCTTTCAAAAACTGGATAATGATAACAGACTGCCCAGAACTAGCTGCCCGGATACATTGTCCCACTGCTGCCGAAGTTTTTCCTTTTCCACTGCCATAGTATACTTGTACAATCCGACTCATCTCTTCCTCCTTTTTGCTATGGTAGATTTTGTACTATCGGAAATCATCACATTACAAACTATTTTCCCATAGAAGTACAAATGACCAGAGTAACAAAAACTCTATTTTGTCAACTCTAGCCATTCTATCACAATTTCCTATAAAAATCCAATTTTATGCTTTTCTAACTTTCTTCCCCGATATATTCCAGCTTACTAACAGATACTTCATAAGCTACACGCTTTTCATAATGCTCCTCGCCAATCTTTTTCTGATATTCCCTGCTTTGAATACGTCCCCAGATCTGAATATGTGATCCCACCTCAAATTTATCGGCAAAACGAGCATTTCTTCCCCAGCAAATACAAGGAATATAGTCTGATTTCCCATATGGACGGTTCACAGCCAACAACACATCAGCAATCTCACGTCCCAATGGTGTCTTACGGTAAACCGGATGCTTGCATACGTAACCATCCAAAAAGATGTAATTTGGATTTTGGTCGTCTTCCTCCGGCTCAATTAGAGCGGCTTCTCTGGCAAACACTGACAAAACCAAACGATTTCTGTTTTCCTCATGACGGTTATAGGAACGGAATTGTCCGGATGCCTGCAAGGTACACCCCCTGTAGTCAGCTGACACATCCATCAAACGTTCTGATACCATTACCGGAATCACATCAAAGGAATTACTGAGACGACACACCGCAATATTGACAACATAGAAATGCTCTCCGTAGACCTCGTGGCTGAATGTAAATTCACTGACCACTTCTCCTGCAATTGTAACCTGGTTGTTTGTAAATACTTTATCCAACATATTTCATATCCTCCATTTTTCCAGAACATCCATTTAGGCAGAATGCTCCTTTAGTATTTTTGTTTAATAATTTATACGTGGAAATTCGGGTAGATAGAACATAATTTCATTCCTTTCATATACTTCTGTCTAACAATCTTCGACGAATCCTGCTATTTTTGGTACATTTTTCTCTTGTATAATTTTTGTAAACTAGTATACTAGTATAATGTCACACATAGTTATAGCAGAAAGGTTGAAAAAATATGGTACGAGAGGACATCAGAAATATTGCCATTATCGCCCATGTCGATCATGGTAAAACAACATTAGTAGACGAATTATTAAAACAAAGCGGCGTATTCCGGGAAAACCAGGAGGTAGCCGAGCGTGTCATGGATTCCGGAGATATCGAACGGGAACGTGGTATTACTATTCTGTCCAAAAACACTGCAATTACCTATAAAGATACGAAAATCAATATTATTGATACACCGGGACATGCTGACTTTGGCGGCGAAGTGGAACGAGTTCTGAAGATGGTAAACGGTGTAGTTCTGGTGGTGGATGCCTTTGAGGGCTCCATGCCTCAGACCAAATTTGTGTTAAAGAAGGCACTGGAGCTGGAACTTCCGGTTATTGTCTGCATTAATAAAAT
>CAMWKN010000107.1 GCA_947174825.1 uncultured Clostridium sp. | reverse complement strand
TACCATGTAAAGGCGTCCTGAGAGGTACGCTGCCCTTTCATGAGCATTTTACAAATCTCTGTCAGAACCTCATCCTCCGGAAAGGAATCATATAATAAAATCAAATCCTGTAGGACTCTGGCAGAATAATTCTTGATCTTCCTGATTAGATAGACATAGCGCAATGCCAGTTCTCGTGTTAAATACTGCTTCTTGCAACCCCAGTGCAGGATTTCTCCCATCTGCGGTTTTAGTTTGGTTAAATATTGTGGTGATTCATTGAGAATCTGACACGCTTCCAAATACAAGACCGGACTGCTGCAGCCCGCTTCTAACTGTTCCAGAATCGCCGTTAATTTATTCTGGGAGGAATGCATTTTCGGATCCAGATACAGTAGAAACCACATTGCCTGCCAGTGCTTTCCCTGTTTCTCGTAACTTTCTTTAATTCTGTGAGTACAATCCTCCACCACTGAATCATCATCAGACCAGATTCCTTTTAGATAATAGTATGCGGCATAAATCACCGGTTCTTCCCGATGCAATACCTCAATCTGGGACTCCATGCTCTCTAATTCCCGATTGACCTGACTGGTATTCCCATCCAGAACCGCCAAATGCAATCGATATAATCTAGTTTGCAGGCTGTCCCCTTTGAAACCGCCATTTTTCAACAGCCGTTTCATCTCCAACACATAATCTTCTAACGGCAGACGTTCCATAGAGAAATCAATATGCCTTTTAATCATCTGATGCAAGGACCGCTGACGTCTCTTGTTTTTTAGTACCTGCTCATGAGAGGAACCCGGCTTAACCGCCGTAACCGTCACCTCCAGCGTTTGACTAATGGAATGAATCTGAATCCGTGCAAAATTCTTGCCAACTGCCATTTTCTCCGGATCAATTTTCAGTGGAATGGTACACTTTTTCCCTTGAAAATCCCCTTCTGTAATTTTGGTTTTCTCTGGTATGGCAAAAGCGGCATCCGAATGAATACGAATCTCACAATCTCCGATGCGGTCACTACTGATAACAATTTTTTCATCCACCGGAGCTACACAATGATCAAATTGAATTGCACGACGTTTCACTTTGAGATGCATTGGGTAATCCAGTGGCTCATCCTCATTTTCCACCAGTGACTTCATGCTAATATGTGCCTGAAACGGAACACTTCGTACACCACAATCCGAAATAATCTGAAAGGTTCCCTTTATGGTTGTATCATAATCAATGTTTTCTGCGTCAAAATCATAGGAAATCTCATTCTCTAAGCCATGAAAAGCGGGCTCCGATATAGTAAGATAGGGAGAATCCGTCGTAACTTCTCCCTTCACCATATGTTTTCTAATATCAGATACCTCAAAAGAACCCTGGTAGTGAGAGCCAGCCTCTACCTCCAATTTCAGTTCTTCTGGTCTGACCACCACCTCAGGTTGTTTATATTCAAATATTCCATCTGCTAACTGATTGATCTTATCCCTCATGTTTAGCCTCCACACTGGCAAAAGCTCTAACAGTTAGGCTATGCCTAACCTTGACACAAACAATCCATCAATAGTTTATCATAAATCCCTCAAAAATAGAAGATAAACTTTAACGGGAAATGATGTCATAACGCAAAACTGCTGTTTTCAAACGCTCCATACCATCTTGTACCAGAGCTTTAGGGCAGGCTATATTCATACGCAGAAATCCGGTTCCTGCCTGTCCATATTCCTTGCCATCCATAATGTATAAGCCCGTACTTTCCCGCAGATAATCAACAAATCGGGACACACTGCCAGCCAGTCTCTCACAATCTAACCATAATAGATAGGTTGCATCTGTAGAAACTACTCGCATCTGCTTCAATTCACTATCCAAAAAGCGACTCACATAGAGCTTGTTTTCCTGTAGATATCCCTGTAATGCCTCTAACCAGGAACGTCCATCATGAAAGGCAGCAATGGTAGCATCAATGGCAAACGCATTCGGTTCACCAACCTCGTCTGTATTGATCCCTCTCCACAGCCTGTGCCGCAATACCGGATCCGGAACAACAGCTGCAGCTGTCTGCAAACCAGCCAGATTAAAGCTTTTGGTTGGAGCCCACAGGCTAATGCTGTTACGGCGGCAATTCTCAGACACGCTGACAAATGGAGTATACTCCATTCCTGGCGCAACCAAATCACAATGAATTTCATCCGACAACACAATAACATGGTACTTGGCACATAGATCTCCAATTCTTGCCAAAGTATCCCTATCCCATATTTTTCCCACTGGATTATGAGGATTACATAAAATCATCATGCTGGTCTGAGGATCTGCCAGCTCCTGTTCTAATTGTTCAAAGTCAATTTTGTAAATATAGTCTTTATACTGTAGTGGACATTCCACCACATTTCTACCATTATTTATGATAGAATTAAAAAATGTATTATATACCGGTGTCTGAAGCAATACATTTTCCCCAGGAGTGGTTAATTTACGTATCGCACTGGAAATTGCCGGAATAACACCACTACTATATACCAGCCAATCTTTCTGTATCTCCACGTTATGATATTGCTTCCACCAATACATATATGCTTCGTACCATTCATCCGGAATAATCGTATAGCCAAAAATTCCATGTATGGCGCGTTTTTCGATGGCAGCACGAATTTCCGGCGCCGTCTTAAAATCCATATCTGCCACCCACATTGGCAGTTCCTGTTTCCCTACATCCCACTTCAAGGAATAACTCCCCCTGCGGTCTACTAATTCATCAAAATCATACATAACATTCTCCCATTCTCTGTTTGATAAAACAATTCTATTTTTATGAAATTCTATATTAGCGATCACGTTTCTTCATCCGCAACCGACTTTTTATCCGACTTTTTTTCTTCCTGCTTTTCCACAATTTTATATACAGGACATCCCACGATTTCTTTCACCTTTTCCGCTTTCGCATCTGGTGAATACCATTTCTGAATATATGCTATCGTAGTTTTAATATCATTGTCAACCAGATATACTTTTTCATTATTAATCATGTCTTTATACGGATTTCTTATATTGTATCGTTTTAATATTTCATTATCAGAAGCAGACCGGGAAGTCCAGCCACCCATAGGGCATAAATTGGCAATCACATTCTCTGGCAAACGGTCTAAGGGACCATAACCTGTTTCTACCCTAACGCACAATAATTTTGTTAAATACAAATGCTCCTTATCCTGCCCTAACTCCTCAATCTGCTCACATTTTGCTTTTTTATCGTCATAATTAAGGTTCGCCTTAAATCTAGGATAGGCAAAATATAAACTAACAATAACCAGGATTGAACAGGTGACGACCCCAGCTTGAAGCGAAAATGCAGCATTCTTTTTCTCTAACAGCCAAAATACTACCAGGGCAACAGAAAGCCATAAGCCCATGTCAACACGATCCTTAAAATATCTCCCCTGATAATATAGATAAATATATATTAAAATAATCATACATATTTCATATATAACGGTTATTGTTTCTATTCGGGATCGTTTATTAAAAACAAGCCATAATATCACAGAAAACACAGCAAGGAAAAATGCAGGGATTTGATAAATGTTAAAAAACATAGCTTTAGCAAACCCTTTCCAAAATTCTCCGTCAATTTTTTTGGGATCTTTCAGATCTACCAATTTCTGAAAAACATCTATTGTCAATCGATCTGGATCTAAACTCTGCCAGCGCTGAAATAAAGATACTGTAATATCGTCAAGCCCTAAATCATTGTATTCTTTTTGATACTTTTGATAATCCGGAAAACCATAGTCCCATAATTCCGAACGCAAGGTGTTAAATTCTTTATAGTCCTGCCACTCCTGTGAAGTATACTGCTGTTGATCCCAATAATAAAAACCAAAAACTAATACAAACAGTATAGCAAAAACACCAATATTCTGAACTAAATATCTTTTCCAATGCTTTTCTTTCTTGATAAGACATAAAAAATAGTACAATCCAATTCCACTCAGCAAAGCGGTCACTACCATAAACTGCATAATACGATACCAGGCTCCTACTAATGCTAATAAATAACCACAAGCCAACCATTTTACCGACCATTTTTTTTCAAAGAAACCATTTAACAACGCTAAAACACCTGCTATAGTGGCAATGGTTGCTGTTCTAGAAAATTGTAGCAAGATATAATTATGATAAGAAACAAATATTAATAAAGCTAAAAATGCACAACGACAATAGGCAGCCGGCATTCTTCTCCACATAATATGTGTTAAAACCATCTGAGATACAAAAATAATCACATACTGCAACACAGTATACCATGGCACTACAGAAAAGGTCATATACAACCATTTCAACAAATAACCAATTACACAATTAATAAAAATAAGATGCGGATCATATGTCCCCTTTGAACCGTCAACTAAATTACACATTGCAACATCATCATAAGGGAAATATGTAGGTTCAAAAAAGAGAAGCATAATAAACAAAATAATAGAATTAAATATAAATGACATAAATACGACATCATGTTTTTTTACAAAATGAAGTATTTTGTTTTTTAAACTACTTTGTTTCATAATTATCTCCCATTTTATATTAATCTAATGATCCCTCGTATTAGATAGCAGCAAGTGCCTGCATAATATCATCAATCAAATCCTGTTTATCCTCCAGACCACAGGACATCCGTACCAATCCAGCTGGTACTCCTGCTGCCTCTAGCTGCTCCTCTGTCATCTGCCGATGGGTAGATGTCGCCGGATTTAAACAACAGGTTCTGGCATCTGCCACATGAGTTTCAATAGCAGCCAGTTTCAAAGCCTTCATAAACTTTTCTGCCGCCTCTCGACCTCCTTCTAATTCAAAGGACACCACACCACAGCCACCATTTGGCATATATTTTTTGGCAATCTCATAATAGGCATTCCCTGGTAGTCCTGGATAGGTGACATATTTTACCTGAGGCTGCTCCTGGAGGAATTCTGCCACTGCCTGCCCATTTTCCTCATGCCTTGGCATGCGTCCGTGCAGAGACTCTAAACCTAAATTTAGAATAAAGGCATGCTGTGGTGACTGAATACAGCCAAAATCTCGCATCAGCTGCGCCGTACACTTAGTAATAAATGCACCTGCTTTTCCGAATTTCTCTGCATAAGTAATGCCATGATAAGAGTCATCCGGGGTACACAGACCTGGATATTTATCTGCATGTGCCATCCAATCAAATTTACCACTATCCACAATAGCGCCACCCACTGCTGCACCATGTCCATCCATATATTTCGTGGTAGAATGTGTGACAATATCAGCCCCCCATTCAATCGGTCTGCAGTTTACCGGAGTAGGAAAGGTATTATCCACTACCAAAGGCACACTGTGTTCATGGGCTGCCTTTGCAAATTTCTCAATATCCAATACAGTAAGAGCCGGATTTGCAATCGTCTCTCCAAAAACAACTCTGGTATTCTCCTGAAACGCCGCATTCAATTCTTCTTCACTACAATCCGGTGATACAAAAGTCACATCAATCCCCATTTTTTTCATGGTAACGGAAATTAAATTAAAGGTTCCCCCGTAAATGGAAGAAGACGCTACAATATGACTGCCACATTCACAGATATTAAACAGTGCAAAAAAATTAGCAGCCTGTCCTGAAGAAGTAAGCATAGCGGCCGTTCCACCCTCCAGCTCTGCAATCTTTGCTGCCACATAATCATTCGTTGGATTCTGCAATCTGGTATAAAAATATCCCTCTGCCTCCAGATCAAACAGCTTTCCCATATCCTCGCTGGTTTCATATTTAAATGTTGTTGACTGAACAATAGGAATTTGACGTGGTTCCCCATTTCCTGGTGTATATCCTGCCTGTACACATTTTGTATTTATTCTGTAATCACTCATACTATCCTCCCTATTTCGATATATACTTTTATATTACTCACAATGTACCATAATACCTTACGATTATATCTTAACTGTTTTATTTTTTCAACCATCCATCGTTCCAGATTCTATACTTTTCATATTTTTCACAATGAAAATCTTCACAAAACATTTACTATGAACAATATGCACAATAAAAAACGAAGATACTTCTCAAGCTTGACACAGGTTTCAAGAATTGGTATATTGTGATAATAATTTTTATTATATATTACCTTGATTGTGCTACACAAAAAGTAGTATCATTATAGAC
>CAMWKN010000106.1 GCA_947174825.1 uncultured Clostridium sp. | reverse complement strand
GATTGGTATATAATGAGAATTCTATATAATATTCTCCGTTTCTCACCTTGACAGAAACTTCAATATTTAATCCTTGTATTACTTGCTTAATATTTTGAATTACCCTAGCATCATCTGCATCATCACATATTTCATATGTTTCTCTTATTGTAATCCAACTATGTAATTCAACCATTATATAATTCTCCTCTTTATATAAATGACATTCACATAGTACCATTAAAATCCAAAAGAGGATTTCATTGTTTATCGAATCATGATTTTGCGCGCCACATTGATGCCCAGCTTGTAAGGCAGAGGTCTCAGATTGCGATCTGCTTCCTTTAGTTTTTCACGAATATTGATATGCTGAGGGCAATGTTTCTCACACTGACCACAACTAATGCACTGGGATGCAAAACCAGGCTTCTTACGCATTCCCATGTTCTGGGCAAATTCAATGCGGGCTGAAGTCTTTTTCTCCATATACATCAGATTGTAATAATAGAAATTACCTGGGATATCCACTCCCTTAGGGCAAGGCATACAGTACCTACAGCCTGTACACCCTACCTTTTCCCGTTCACGGATAACCTGTTTTATTTGCTCAACAATCTCCATATCTTCTTCTGTAAAATGCCCCGGCTCAGCCTCCGATGCAATGCGGATGTTCTCACTTACCATATCCTCAGAATTCATACCGGAAAGCACACAGGTAACTTTCGGCTGATTCCACAGCCAGCGCAGCCCCAGTTCCGCAGGTGTATAGCCCTTGCTGTCAGAGGCAAGGATCTCCTTCGCCTTCTCCGGCAGATTAACCAGTTTACCACCACGGAGAGGTTCCATAATAATAACCGGAATCCCTTTCTCTGCCGCTGCCTGAAGACCTCTCCTCCCCGCCTGGGTGTGTTCATCCAGATAGTTATACTGAATCTGACAGAAATCCCAGTCATACGCATTCAGGATTTTCAAAAACATTTCCGTTTCACCGTGGTAGGAAAAACCGATATTACGAATACGCCCCTCTGCTTTCTGCTGTTTGATCCAATCCTCAATCCCCAGAGTTTTGAGATGCTCCCATTCCGAATAATCCGTAAACATATGCATCAGGTAGTAATCAATATAATCGGTGCGGAGACGGGAAAGCTGCACATGAAACGTTTTATCAATTGCCGCCGCAGAACGTATGATATACTGTGGGAGCTTGGTGGCAATATAGACCTTGTCACGGCACTTATTTTCATCCAGAATCCGACCAAGACATTCTTCACTGCCAGGATAAATGTAAGCGGTATCAAAATAATTGACACCTTTTTCGATCGCAAGAAGAATTTCCTTCTCTGCCTTTTCATAATCAATGGCATTTCCTTTTTTGCTGAATCTCATACAGCCATAGCCTAACTGGGAAATCTGATTGCCGTGCCGGTCATTTCTATATTTCATATCATCTTCTCCTGAACTTTCATGATTCTATTTGATTCTTTGCAACGGATATCTTATCTACTATAATTATACGTTAAAATTGACGCTCGTCAATCACTTCCTTTTCCCATCATAAAATATCATTCTAAAACTAACCACATATTTTCTTCATCATATGCTGCCACCTTTGCCCTTACATTCTGATCGATTGGTATGTTTTGATTGCCATTATGGATAGCCCAAAAATCTCTCCCGCAAATTACGGTTCCCTGTGGATAGTTACACACACTTTTTCCGATCACTTTACTCCCTATTAAATAATTCTTTTTCGTTTGTATCCAGGCTGATTGATAAGGTAACATAGCCAATGACCACTTTTCTTCAAATAATTCTCTTGATATATATTGAAATTCCCCTTCTATATCCGTTTCACAAATAACTCCCTCTGCTAAACAATCCTCCCGACACGATAAATGCTTACCAGAATGTTCATCTATATTCAATTGCCTTATTGCATATTCTTGTGCATCCAGCTCAATATATAATTCTTCTCCCTCAAAACAAATCCGAACGTAATGTTTTTTGTTTTCCATTATTTTCTATTCCTTTATATTTTCCAATGCTTTTCCCATTGCTGTAATGGCGTCAGAAACTAAAAACCTAAATTATGCATCTCTAAAAATTAAACCATTTTATATTTGCATATTCTTCAGGTATTTTATCGGCAGGAAAACAACCTAAATTTTTCACGAGTTTTATAGATTCACTTCCACATCTATTTTGTAAAAATTTCACAAATAATTGTTCTGTATAACAATTTGTCTCTTTCCAATCAAAAAACTGTTCCAGCAAATCATCAAATTGATCCAATATTTTCTTATCTACTTCATATAACATGATATCCCCATCTGCGCTGAGCATTAGTTTTTCTATCATTTATCATTTCCTCCTGTCACATACTTCCTCAGTACTTAGCAACCAAGGTCATACGCCTCTTTAGATTAATCAAATCTCTGTTTTATTACTGGTACTCATGGTATCATCAAAGGATTACATCGTCAAACATTTTTTGCCTATTTTTAGCTCAATATGCGAAGTCATTTTTTCATTATGCCATTCCGTTTTACGGCTTCATTTTTTCTTAACACGAGGCTTTTTAAAACCACTACATCCCTCAAAAGCACACGTTCCAATAGACTCAATATTTTTCCCCAAAGAAAGCTCTCCCAGATTCGCTGCATAATAAAATGCCTGTGCGCCAACGTGTTTTACTGTTCCATGACAAATAAATTTTTGTAAACTATAGCACATGAAAAATGCATCAATACCAATTGTATCCACATCGCCATACGCTTCAAAGCTTTTGATACTACTGACCGCAAATGCTTCTCGGGATATTTGTTTTAAATTACCTAAAGCCACCACTTTCCTCGGTTTTCCAGCCCCAGAAAATGCCTTACTTGCAATTTTCCGGACATTTTTATCCAACACCAACGTTGAATCACAATATGATTTCAAAACCTTATACACTGTCTTTCCATCCTTGCTGTAAAGAATGTGATTCCTGACTTTATAATGTCTATTCCTCTCTGACACCCGAATCTCCTTTGCTGACCCATCAGGCAGAAAAAATCCCTTTTTATCACCAATACGATCCGGATTAATTTCTCCAGCATAAGATTCACCAATAGAAATCTTTTTTAGGTGGTAACAATTTTTAAAAGTATTGTAGGAAACATATTGTAAATCGTCAGGAAATTGAATTGATTTGAGATTTGTTCCCGCAAAGGTCCCCAGAGAATAAGAATCTTTCTTATACTTTTCATCTTCTGCTGGATCATCATAATGTTCATCATCGCCATATAACACTTCTTCTGCTTGGCCTTCCGGCACACCCGTCCAACCACTTATTTTATCGCTCCATCCATTAAAATCATAAATTCTTTTTAACTTTTTCGCCTGTTCCAAATTAATTTTGGCAAGACGATGATCATTGAAAAAGGCTCCTGCACCAATTACTTTAAGCCCCTTCGGCAATACAACTTCTTTCAAAAAAGAATTTCCAGCAAAAGCAAGCGGCTCAATTCTGGTAACAGACTTGGGAATGCGATAAACTTTATCTGTCTTTTCTGGGGGATAATACACAAGCTTCTTAGCATCCTTTGTAAAAAGCACACCATTCTTAACAATATAATATGGGTTTTTGTTGTCAACCGTAATTTCCAGTTTCTTTTTGTATCTATTAGATATATTTTCTACATCTTCTTTATAGGAATACGCCTGTGGGTACGCTCCATCTCCAATTCCCCAGAAAGCACCACCTTCTATATAGCGCAGCTTACGCGGCAGATGAATATGGCGAATATATTCTGCATCATTCTGGCTAAAAGTACCAACACCTATTTTTTTCAGAGAATCTGGCAAAATAATTTTGATCTCCTCTGCATCTTCCTCCTTAATAATGTTCTGGAACAATGAACCACAATCTAATGCTGTAATCCCCTCTCCAATTCGGATTTCTTTTATCGAATACTCTAGCTTTTTTCCCTCATCTGACACATATCCCTTAGTTTTTTTTATTTTCTGATCCACAATGCCTTTGCCTTCAATATACAGTATTTTACTTCCTGTATCATAACTCCATTCGGCATCTTTGCCGCACTTCCCCCAAACGACCTGCACTTCTTCTGTAGCAACAGCAATTCTCGAAACATAGGGGGTGGGAGAATTCGTTGGCTGCACTTCCAGCGTTTCTTTGGCAGGATCCTGCTCGTTTTCTGCAGTTTCTACCTTACTACTACTGCTTTCCGAATCTGTGGTATTACTAGCTTGTCTGGAACAGGCAGTTAAACCCATAATAATGACCATCATGATAAATGTTAGAATTTTTACGAACATCATTCTCTGTTTCAGACTTATCATAATTGTACTCATGCTGCAAGCCTCCTTTCCAGCAAATAATTCTAATTTTTTCTTCTTATTATCGCCCAAGCGATAGTCTCTTTACTATTAATCCCGCTATTATCGAGCAATCGCAACTGTATCATCACATTTAAAATCACTTAGTTTTTTATTATTAGTGAGATTCAAATTAACAATTTGATTATTTTCACACTGTAAAGTTTCTAATTCTGTACAGACAGAAACATCTAGGTCTTTTAGTTTATTATATTCACAGTGTAATGTTTTTAATTCTCCATTGCCTGTTAAGTCTATATTCTCTAATTCATTAAAGGCACAGCTTAGATCTTCTAACAACTTACAGGCAGAAACGTTTATCTTACTCATTTTATTACTATTGCAGCCTAATAATCTCAATGATGTGTTAAAAGTAAGATCTAAACTGCTCAATCTATTTCCCTCACACGCTAATGTTATCAATGATGTGTTATAAGAAAGGTCTAAATTGCTCAATTCATTAAAGGAACAATAAAAAGATTCTAATTGTTTGCAAGAATATAGATTTAAACTGCTCAATTTATTTTCGGAACAATCTAATTTCTTTAATGCTGCTTCATTTGGAAGCTTTAATAATTGCAAAAAATTTTCAGAACAAACCAATAGCTCAAGTTCTGCACAATTAGAAAGATCTAATTTTTTTAAAGCATTTGTGGAACATCCTAATTCTTTCAAATGACTGCATTTAGAAACATCCAGCTTTGTAAGATGATTTTCCCAACAGGTTAATGTTTTCAAGGAATTATTTCTAGATACCTTTAACTTCTTTATTTGATTACTTGCACAATTCACTTTCTGTAAAGCTTTATTATGAGAAAGATCTAGCTTTGATAATTTATTACCATAGCAATCCAGATATTTTAAAGTTGTACAGCCTTTTATATCCAGGCTTTTAATGCGACCTCTTCTATTATGACCATACCCAACGGATAAATACTTTAGTTTTTTCATTTTAGAAAATGACACATTTCCCTTCAAATCTCCATCCGCTTCCATTCTTACCAGACGTCCCTTGGCATTCCATTGATATTTTGAACTGTTAAAGTTCGTGTATAAATTGACAGAATCACAATCCTTCCGAAGATTTTTTCGGATAATTTTCTTTAATGCCTTTACATCCGATTTATTCTTCCCTTTTGTGTGGGTAAATTTCAACTTCGACTTTGCATCACATACCATCGGTTTTGGTAGCACCAATATCCCCACCACTATACACATTAGAGCTACCAAAAAAATTCTTACTGTTTTTTTACACATAATTACCACCTGTTTCCTTTCTCCCGTTCCTGCTGAAACTGAAAATACTATTGCATTTTAACCTTTGGAAATCTAAGCACCTTAATTTTCTGAAACACATCACAGTTTTTTGAACCAGCCCCGGAAAATGCCTCCCCATCCCCGTTATATGACTATGGTAATAGATTGAATCTTAATTTTAACGATCTTCATTCTAAGAAAAGTATACAATAGATTCTTTAAGATCCCATTAAGTTATTCTTAAGATTCCTTAAGAAATTACCGAAAAAAGATAAAAATTTCTTTATTTTTTGAACTTCCTTTTTTGCATATATGCTCACACTTTTCAATTTTTCGCATATATTAATTCAACTTTTTCTAAAGGTGCGCTTATGAAAAACAACTGTCAAAACCTCTACTTCCTATCAACCATCGCCTGCAAACTTGCAGAATGTCTTGATGAAAAAGAACTGGAAATACTATCGGCTGATTTGACCGTACTTGGGTATATGATCGAAGCACTACTGGCACATCAGGATATCTGTAAAGAGAATGAATAAACTCTTTTTTTACCTAAAGAT
>CAMWKN010000105.1 GCA_947174825.1 uncultured Clostridium sp. | reverse complement strand
GCCTTTATACAAGCGCAACATTATGATGCTATATACTGGCTTGACCTGCCAAACACCGACATGAAGCAGATTTGCTTAATAAAAATCAATAATTCTTCTTGTCCCGACGTTCTCCAATTTTAACCACTTCACCGGTATACTGACTTAACAAATCCGGCTCCACAACATGACGGTTATCCATGGTCTTCATTACGTCTTTAATCTGCATCTGATCTGCCACTTCTTTCTCACCCAGATTGTAGATCTTGTTATCACGGAAGGATAATACAAACGGCTCTAATACATCTACACCTGCCGTCAGTACCAATCCCTTGTCGCCATTAGTCAATTCTACGCATACACCTGGCTCCAGAATATTAATACTGTTAATCAAAGCATCCACTGTCTCTGGCATATATCCATTTTCCTCATCCATCAGGAAACGCAGTGCTGCTACATCGGATGCTGGTTCCTCCTGATAATTCATGGCTGTCAGCTGATCGAAAGTAGCGGCTGTCCTCAAAATCTCAATCTCTGGATCTGCAAAACCATTGGTACTTTCTGATTTATTGCCAACCTGATGAATTCTCTGCATAATATCTGTCAAAATTCTTCTAACTCCACCATCCAGATAACTGTCTCTGGCATACATCTGGAATGCTGCCATATAATAAGTATTGATCTTTTTCTGCTCCTCTTCTGTCAGCAACAGTACTGGTTTTTTTCGCAGGGCAATTGGTATTAACAAGGTTCCAATATCGTGCAGGATCGCTGCCACCACAATATCTAACTGCTCCTTAAATTCCAGATCCATCTGCTTCGACATCAACGCACACAGAATCGCTGTATTCAGAGAATGTTTATAAACATAATCCTCCACACTACGAAGATTCTGGATAAAGTTAATCTTGTGATACAAGGTTCCATAGCTCTTGATAATCTGGTTAGACAACTGATACAACTGCTCTGGCTCTTTCTGCTTGCCCACTGCATCCAAAATGTCTTTGATGGTAAATACTGCCATAGCTTGAAAACGCTCGAACTCAACATCCTCCTCTGACATAGGTGGCAATGGCTCTGCAGGCTCCAGCACATACACACCAATCAACCCAAAGTTCTGGATACTGACAATACCCTGTGCAGTCAGTTTGGAATCCCTCTCATATAACATGACTCCACTCTTGTTATAGATCGGTTTTGCAATACGCATTCCCACCTTTAATTCATCCGCTTTCACAAAAATCATATTCCTACACCTCTTTCCAATTTTATTACTTATTTTTTTCTGCCAAGTTATTAGTAACTCTGTTGTATAATTCCCATGCAGCATCGTAACCCATCTTTTTCTGCCGATGATTTACCGCTGCAGATTCACATATTATTGCTACATTCCGTCCTGGTCGGATCGGAATGGAATGACAGACTATCTTATTTCCCAAAAACTCAATATATTTCTCATCCAATCCCAGGCGATCATACTCCTGCTCTTTATCAAATTCTTCTAATTTAATGACCAGATTGATCTCCTTCTCATTCCGCACACTCTCCACGCCAAACAGAGATTTGGCGTCAATAATACCGATCCCTCGTAGTTCAATGAAATGTCTGGTAATGTCCGGCGCCTTGCCAATCAGGGAACTGTCACTGACCCGCTTAATTTCCACCACATCATCGGATACCAGACGGTGCCCACGATGAATCAACTCCAACGCTACTTCTGATTTACCGATGCCGCTTTCTCCCATAATCAGCACACCTTCACCATAGATATCCACCAATACGCCATGGGTGGTACAGCTTGGTGCCAATGCCCCATTGAGCCAGCGGATCAACTCTGCCATGAAATAAGATGTGGCTTTCTTACTCTGTAAAAGCGGTACCTGGTATTCCACTGCCATATCTTTGAACTGCTGCTCAATCTCAATCTCACGGCAGAAAATAATACACGGCGGTTTGGAAGAATCTTCGCTGCCTGCCATAATTCTACGCATCATGGAAGCACTATATTCCATTCCCTTCTGCTGCATATAGGTATTTTCCACATGACCTATAATCTGTATTCTGCCGGAATCAAAATAATCAAAATAACCTGCTAACTGCAATGCCGGACGATTGACATCTGCCTGGGTAATGTTGATCTCCTCAATGGATACCTCAGGAGTACAATTCTCCAATTCCAACTTTTCCACCAGTTCCTTTAGCGCAACGCTATGTCCTTCCATAATCCACCTCATTTCTATACATCATGAAAAAATTGATACACACTCTGTGCCGCCCGTTCATTCATGGACTCCACCGCTGCCAATTCCTCTATAGAAGCTGCCTGAATCGCATCCAATGACTGAAAATGTTTCATCAGCTGCTTCCGTCTTCTGGGACCAATTCCCTGGATGTCATCTAAAATCGACTTCACCTGTGCCTTGCTGCGCAGGGAACGATGGTATTCAATGGCAAAACGATGCACCTCATCCTGAATCCTGGTCATGAGATGGAATCCCTCACTATTAACCGTAATCGGTAATTCCTGATCCCGGAAAAACAATCCCCGTGTTCGGTGCTTGTCATCCTTGACCATGCCGCATACTGGAATCTGTATTCCCAATTCCTGCAAAACTTGTTCTGCCACATGAACCTGACCGGCTCCACCATCCATCATTATCAAATCCGGAAAACAATGAAATTTACCAGTCTCATTTACCTGCTCACCATCCTGAATCTGCTTCTGCTCCTGTAAGCCATGACGGAACCTCCTGCCCAGCACTTCTGACATACTGGCATAATCATCCGGTCCCTGCACCGTCTTGATCCGGAATTTCCGGTAATCGCTGCGCTTTGGTTTTCCCTGTTCAAACACTACCATGGAACCTACCGACTGAAAACCACTGATATTGGAAATATCATAGGACTCCACCCGACGAATTCCGGACAAGCCCAGCCAATCGCTGATTTCCTGCATGGCACCAGTAGTGCGTTCTTCCTCCCTGCGGATCTTTTCCATATCCTGGGATAAAACCAGTTCTGCATTCTTATGTGCCAGTTCCACCAGACGTTCCTTACTTCCCCGCTGGGGTATCAACAGAGATACCTTACTGCCTCTGCGCTCTGTGAGCCACCTGCTAATCAATTCTGCATCTGTCATCTCATATTCTAACATGAGTTCCCTCGGAATAAAAGGTGTTCCTGCATAAAACTGTTTCACAAATGACTGTATAATATCATTTGGGGATTCGTCTTCCACTCCTCCCACATGAAAATGATCTCTGCCAATCAATCTGCCCTCCCGGACAAAAAACACCTGAATAACCGCCTCTTTGGCAGATCTTGCCATAGCAATGATATCCCGATCAACGCCGCCAAAATCGTTGACCTTCTGACGCACGGAAATTTTTTTCACACTGTCTATCAGATCCCGGTATCCAGCTGCCTCCTCAAATGCCATATCCGCTGCTGCCTGCTCCATCTTTTCCTGTAACATCTGTAACACACCGGAGATATCACCCTCAATCAGCTTAAGTGCCTGCTTAAACTGCTTCTGGTACTGCTCCGGACTAATGTATCCCTGACATGGCGCCTGACACTGTTTAATATGATAGTTCAGACAAGGTCGTTCTTTACCAGTATCTCTAGGCAATACCCGGTTACAGGTACGGATTTTATATAATTTATGCGCCAGATCCAAAGTATCTTTCGCTGCACCTGCACTGGTAAACGGACCAAAGTATTTACATTTATCCCGCTTTTGCACCCGGGAATAAATCAAGCGGGGATATTCCTCATATACGGTTGCCTTAATGAAAGGATAGGTTTTATCATCCTTTAACATGGTGTTGTATTTCGGGCGGTGTTCTTTGATGAGATTATTCTCTAACACCAGCGCCTCCACCTCAGAATCCGTAATAATGTATTCAAAATGGTCTATCTGCGATATCATCTTTTCAATTTTGGGCGTCCGCTGTCTTTTTTGAAAATACTGGCGCACCCGGTTTTTCAGACTAATCGCTTTCCCTACATAAATAATCGCATCTTTCTTATCATGCATCAAATAGACACCCGGTTCTTCGGGCAGTTTTTTCAGTTCTTCCTGCAAATCAAACATTGGTGTCTCCTTATGCGTTTACCCTGCTCAAATCTTTATGCTACGGATACTTTGATCCAATTGATAAGCAATATCCTTTAACTGTGTTGCACTCTTAGAAATATTCTTTAGGGTATCTCCCATCTCTGTTACAGAGGCAGAAGTCTCCTGGCTTCCGGCAGCATTCTGCTGGGCAATGGTAGACAAACTCCGCACCACATCAATAACCTGGTTTCTGGATTCATCCAAGCCCTCTGTCCGGTCTGTAATATGCACCACACCTTTCAAGGCGTTTTCCACACCTACATTGACTTCCTGGAATACGTTATTAGTCTTAACCATCTTATCACTTTGCCGCTCCATAACATCACGAACTTCCTGCATAGTCTCTACCGCAGTCATGGAATCATGAATCAATTCATTGGTAATGGCATCAATCTGCGTCGCAGAATCATTGGACTGCTCTGCCAGTTTCTGAATCTGCAATGCCACCACTGCAAATCCCTTGCCCTGTTCCCCGGCTCTGGCTGCCTCAATCGACGCATTCAAAGCCAGCAGATTCGTTTCCTCCGCAATGGCAGTAATGATATTGGTTGCTTCCTTAATTTTTTGTGCAGAGGCATTGGTAATATTGGTCTGCTCTGCAATCTCTTCAATGGATGTCCGGGTCTGTTCATTGACCTCCATCAGCTCCCGCATAATTTCCATCGCCTGTTCGCTGGAATTCTGCATCTGTTTGGAATTATCCTCTAATTTCTCCGCTACACGGTTCGTTTCCTGAATCATATCTCCCATGGAAACCACATGCTCTTTGGCACTCTGGGTCTCCTCTGCCTGGCTGCCGGCACCTGCTGCAATATCTCCCACTGCTTTTCCTACCTGATCAGCTGTCCTGGTAGTAGAAGAAGCATCCTGATCCAAACGCTCGGAAGCCTGGAATAATTGCCGGCTCTGTTCCTGTATCTCAGACGCCATCTTATACATCCCTGCCTGTAGTGATGCCACCGCACGTCCCATATGTCCTGTCTCGTCTTTGCGTTTCTGGATTTTAGCCATATTTCCGTCATCGGTAAAATCCATGTCTGCCATTCTTCCCACCACATCGGAAACGTTCTTGATAGGACGAACGATAACATTTGCCATGATACTGGCAACAATACCCAGTATTACCACCACTGCCACAAACACGATAACACTGAGATAAACTACCTTAGTAATCGGCTGCATAATTTCTTCTTCTTCTGCACTGATTACCAAAATCGCTGGTATCTTCTTCGTCACATAGTATGCCAGATAACTGGTCTTGCCATTCTCCTTAATATGTATCACAGCGGTACCACTCCGCCCTCCCATCTGCAACTCCTGAACCAGCTCCTGAAGGGCCTTTGATTCCACCGGTTTCCCTGCCTGCTCTGTATCCGGATGATATTTGTAGGTACCATCCTTGTCAACCACATAGGCGTGGCTGGACTTGACCCCCTGCAGACCTACCATGCTAAAAGTTTTACTTAATCTAATATAATTATCATATTCATTATTTTCTTCAATATCCTCCAGCACTGCCCCATTACTGGTAACCACATCATACATGTAATTTCCCATTTGCTCCCGGATAGTGTTTTGTACAATTGGTATAATCACAACCAAGGTGGCAAATGCGGTTAATGCCACAGCTACAACAACTAACAGTAATATTTTGAAACGAATCGAAGATAGAAAGCGAATCTGATTAGTTGATCTAACCGCCTGAGATTTCTGTTTCTGTTTCTTTTTATTTTTCTTTGCCATAACATAACCTCCCTTGTCAATACATGAATTTTCTGTGGAAAAAAAATTCCTCTTTCAAAACATGAGATGTTCTGAAAGAGGAGAGGGGTTTGAGGGGTATATCTTGGTTATCAACTGATAACCAAAAACATTATAACACGTAGTGTTATAAAAATCAACTAAAAATTTAATAAAATCTTAAGAAATTTTTATTGAAAGTTTCGATTTCCTTTTTTGCATCCCAATGCTTGTTTTTTTCCTATCATAAAATCTCCTCTTTTGTTATAATAATCATATGATGTTGGGGTCAAAAGGTATTTTGCCCCCAACTGATGCTACGAATTGCTACATTGCTACGCAATTTTCGCAATTCTACAAAC
>CAMWKN010000104.1 GCA_947174825.1 uncultured Clostridium sp. | reverse complement strand
CCTCTGTTTGTTTTCTGTTTTGGACAATATATTGAAATTGATGGTTAAATTATTTTTGCCGCAGATTTCTGAAATGGCAGGATATTATGTGGCAATCGTACTGCGCAGTATAGTCTTACTGTTGGTGCTGGCTCTGTATAAGAAGTATGCTGTAACAGTTTTCCGTTCTTTAATAGGTGGTGGTAAAAGATGGTGGAATCTGGCGCTGATCGCCCTTTTGGGAAATCTGCTGGAAAATGCTCTGCACGGATGTCAGGAGTCCGGAAAAGAAAAGCAATGTATTGAAATCCACATTCGGCTGCAAAACAACAGGCTGATTATCGTTTGTAATAACACCTGCTCTGATAAACTGAAACTTTCCGGCAGTCTGCCTGCGGGAAAAAGTATCGGTATTTCCAGTATTCTTTCCGTCTGTCAGAAATATGATGGCAATCTGGATTACAAGATAGAAAATGGTGTTTGTTCCGCCTGTGCGGTCTTGAATCTATAAGCCTGTCAATAGGCCAATAGGTTCGCCTGAAATTTGCCTTGGCACCGTCAGACTAACCAAATCTGCCTAAAAACCGACCAATTCTGCCAAAACCATTTTTTTAAATGGTTTCTTGTTATAGTAAATAAAGATTTTATGAATGCTGTTAGATGACGTAAAGGAAGATAAAAGGAAATATAAGAATACGGAGGATCAAAAAGTATGGTAAACGAGGTAGAGTTTAGAAAAGCGAATAACTATTCGTTGAAATGTATGCGTGTCACCTTTATTGTATTGGTCATAGCATGGATCTTGAATGTGCTGCACATTTTTATCGTGGATCAGACCATTATGAACACTGCTCTCATTGGCGTAGCTATATTTATGGCGCTGGGACATGCCGTTAAATATGTAATTGGTTTTGAAAAGGTGGCAGCCAACTACATCATGCTTTTTTTGCTGGTGGCTATGATTTCCTTTGCTAATATGGAACTGGCTTATCATGCATCCCTTTTTATGATTTTTCCTATGGTAACTTCCATTGTCTATACTGAGAAAAAATATAAGAGCTTTACATTTGTATTGACCATTGGCGGTTTTTTTCTCTCTGTTGTTGGTGGATATTATTGGGGACTGTGTGATGCCAACACATTGCTTTTGACTACGAAAACCTCAGCTAAGGAAGCAGAAACGCTTTTGGCAGGCACTTTATCCATTAATACGAGTATTGTAAATCTCATTTTGTTCTTTGTACTTCCCAGAATCATGGCATTGGTGGCATTTAATGCTGTCTTAAATTACATCAAAAACACGCTTTTGGAAAAGACCCAAAAAGAGCAGGAAGGTATGCAGATGGCTGAACTTTTAAAGAAGTGTGAATCTGCCTCTGAGGAACTGGTCACTATGGTGGGAGATGTGGAAGAAAATCTGGAGAACTCAAGACGTGCCAATGAACAGATCGTTTCTTCTGCCCGTGATACATCAGCAGATTGTGATGAAAGCCGTAATCAGGTGGAGCGTATTCAGGAAAGTGTCTCGGAGATGTCAGAGGCTATCGATGGTATTTATCAAAATACCAAAGAAATGTTCAAGATATCCGAGGATGTTACCAACCATACTTTAGGGTTTGTCAAGACGATGGATGTGGCAGTGGACTCCATGCATCAAATCAAAGAAACAGCAAACCAGACCGGTACATCTATCAACCGGTTGGAGAATGAATTCGATGAGATTACCAATTTTGTGGGAGAGATTTCCGGAATTTCTGCAAAGACCAATCTTTTGGCTTTAAATGCGAGCATTGAAGCGGCGCGAGCCGGAGAACAGGGCAAAGGTTTTGCGGTTGTGGCGGATAACGTACAGCAGCTGGCTGAACAGTCAAAAGCGGCAAGCAATTCCATTCAAGAACTGGTACCCAAGATCCAGGCTAAGCTGGAGGGGGTAAAATCTATCAATGAGCAGAATCGTTTATCTGTTGAAGCGGGAATTGAAAAGATCTTAGATGCCAAGACCAAAGCAGAATCTTTGGGGGACATGCAGAAGAATTCCATAACCATGACCGAGCAAATCGTAGAGCGCAGCGATAAAACCAGATCGCATGGTGAACAGGTGCGCGATATGGCGCTTTCTCTGGATGAACTGGTTTCAAACTTTAAGAGCAGGGCTGATGAGATCGTAGACGATGCCAATAATGAAGGAGAGATCACAGGTCTGACCGAAAAGTCCTTTACAAGAGTAAAAAACATTGCGGAGGAATTGTTGGCATTGTCTCATGCATCCGTATAACGTCTGTCAGAAATTTGACTTAACCAAATCTGCCTAATAACCGACCATTTATGCCAAAACCACTTTTTTAAGTGGTTTTTTGTTATTTTAATAATTGCAAAACTCACTTGAGTTGTTCGTGGCTGGTTATGTTATGGTATCAAAAATAGTGTATGAGTTGCAGATAAAATTGTTAAGAGCGTCCTTGCGAGGGCTATATTATAAAATTATCAAAATCGGAGGTACAAAACGATGGAAATATATCGAGAATGGAAAAACGGAGGTATAAAATGATGGAAATGTATCGGAAAAGGAAAAAACGGGGAAGAAAGAGGTATATTCGTGTATTAGCGCTCATGCTCTGTGCCTGCATGGTGGTTACTGCCTGTCCGGGCATGCCGGGGAAGGTCACTGCTTGGGCGGCAGAGGGGCAGAGTGGGCAGAAGGCTGCTGCACCGGCTGAAAGCGGCAAAAGTGCTTATATGTCTTACTCGAATAAGAAAGACAGCGAGTGTTTTAATATAAAAGGAATTGACAATGACAGGGAATTCCAAACAACATTTTTGGACAAAGGATACAGGACGGCATCCTCTGTGGAAGGAGAACAGAAAGTCTGTTGGAACAGAGCTGCCAATGTATCCATGGGAGGCTCTCTGTTTGGGACAAGGGAACTCTCGCTGGTCTGTGAGGGCAGATATGTCATGATCCGGTACATAGTAGAAAATAAGGGCTCCCAATCTCGCAGTTTTCAGGTGGGTTCCTCAGCGGATGTCATGATCGATGATAATGACTTTGCACCCGTGGTGGGAACAGCAAATGGTCTGTTTCTGTCAGGCTCACCGAGGAATTCCTATTCCTATAATCTGGTGGCACCTACTGCTAATACATTGTGGTATGGTTTTTATGCAAGAGCCTTTCGTGAAATGTTTACCGATCTTCCGAACAAAGCTACACCGTATGAGAAAGACAGCGGAATGGCGTGGTCGTGGAACGGCACGGTAGAGCCGGGACAGAGATGGAGCCGGTATGTGCTGCTGGGGGTAGGTGAATTGCCGTCAGCGCCGAAAGTGCCGAAGCTGAACGATAAGGATCCACAGTTGTATGTCGATTCTACCATGAACATGACGGGGACGGCAGAACCGGGTAATACGGTCTGTATTGAAGTGAACGGAGAGGAATACAGTGCTGTGGCAGACAGCAGCGGTAAGTTTTCGGTGCCTGTGACGATACCGGCAGATTCACCGGGTGGCGATACGACGATTTATTATTATGCAGTGTCACCGGAGGGAGGCATTTCTGACATGGGGCAGACGAAGGGTACGGTCATAGTAGAGCCTGCCAACCCTGCCATCATCCTGACGGACTCACAGACCACGATCATGGAAGAAAGTACGGTGAATGATGCATGGTACAAGAGCTTTATCAAAGTATCAAGAGGTACGGTGACTTACACTTCTACCGTTAATACGGCAGTGCCCGGAACCTATACAGTGACGTATACAGCGAAAAAGACAGGATTTGCCAATGCCACGGCAAAAATGACGGTCACGGTACTGCCCATACCGCTGGAACTGACGGAGGTGACAGCTGCCCGTGTCAGTGGTAAGGACAGCTTTACACTGTCAGCTACCTTGAAATCTACCGGAGGGGAGACTGTCTCGGAGAGCGGTTTCGTGTGGGGGTTTATGAAAAATCCCACGATAGAACTGAATAACGGCTTGAAAAAAACCGCTTCGGTCATTAAAACCAAGAATGGCAAACTCAGCGTGACAGCGGAACAGATCGTGGACGGGGTGAATTATTATATGAGGCCCTATGTGAAGACCACGGCAGGAAATACGTATTATGGTGAGCAGAAGAGTTTTTCCATCAATGGAAAATCCTATGGTACCTTTACGATCAAAAATAATAATAACAATACCTTTACAGTCACAAGGAGTGGCGGCACGGACGGGACTCAGAAGGTCTATTTCCGTACGGTCAACGGTTCTGCCGTGGGAGGCACACACTTTATCCATCAGGCGTCCTATGTGACATTTGCCCAGGGGGAGACCTCGAAGACCATCACGGTCACAGAGGTTGGTGTGAGTACGGCATACAACAGCACAATAACGACGCAGTACTCCAATGCTGACCGCACCTATCAGGTAGAACTCTACCGTGTGGATGGAGGCGGTGAGCTTGGCACGACGACTGCTGCCACGCGAACGATGGCGAAGAGCAGCAGCTATGTCATTGACCGTACCATCTATACCCAGGAAAAAGCTAAAACAGAGGTGGCAGAGACATCTGGAACAAATGGAAAGAGGGTGGCAGATGGAACAGGTAAACAGGGGGCAGAGAAGTACAATGTGAATTTTCTCACCAACCGTTATAAAGAGAAGAACTATAATACCAGTACGGTGCTGTCCGATTATTATACTGCCAATCAGTGCAGTTATCTGAACAAGACCGCAGCTGGCTGGTATTATCGTTATGCCATGCGTGTGTATGAGGATAACGATGGCTACGAACATGCCTATATGGGGACATCACCGGTTCCTGATAAATATTATGACTGTGGGAAAGAGAATCCGGTTTCCGGTCTTAGCGGACAGCTTTGGGCGTGTACATTTCTGCAGGGGAGATGGAATTCCTCACTAACATATTCTTTTCCAAGCACCCAGACAGGAGGCGGAGAAAATTCCGGATATCCCCTGAAAAGTTCCGGATCAACTACGGCTTATAATGGAAAGACGTATGTCAAATTGGGGCTGTCGCAGCGATGCTATCTTTATTTCGGTGCCAATGGTGCGGATTCTGATGTCTGGTATGTGGACGGACTGTCCGGTTGTGCGATTGTATATGATACCGTGGAACCTCAGCTGATCGGTGCGGCGCCTGTGGCGGGGACCTACAAGGCGGGAGATAAGATTACCATTTCCCTGATTTATGATGAAATTGTAGATTCTACAAACAGTAGTTTGTCGAAGGTATCCGCCAGCACCTCCTGGGGGACATTTACTTATGCAGGCGGGGCAGATACCAATGTGCTCTATTTTACGGGGACAGTTCCGGCGGATGCCACGGGGACCTTGAAGATAAACAGTATTACAGGCAGCGCTTATATTAAGGATATGTGCAGCGCCACGAGCACAAAAGCCTCTGGCGGTACGGCGAGTATTTCTGTGAGTGTGGATCATAAGAAACCGACGGTTTCTATCAGTAATACCAGCATCACGAACCAGACAGCGAAAGCTACCGTCACTGCCACCAATGCAGATACACTCCGTTATGCATGGAGCCAGTCTACAGGAATGCCTGCCGCAGGATGGTTTAGCTGCACCAGCGGTGAGACTGTCACGAACAGACAGACCTCCGGCACATGGTATCTGCATGTGCTGGGTACATATAATGCTACGGGTACGACAGCCCATACATATCAGAGTTTCAATTTCGGCAGCAGTTCTGCCGGGGCAATGCCGGAGCTCGCTCTGTCCGTGGATAACAGCAGCTGGGCAACGAGCAGAGTAATCACGCTCACGAAGGCGCCGTCTACAGCCACGGTGAAGGTGAAAACGCCTTCTGGTACGATTGTTTCGGTCTCAGGGGCAGGTTATACGGCGACAGCGAACGGTCTTTATACCTTTACCCTTACATCAGGCACAGAGACTGTGATAAAATCTGTCACAGTCAGTAAGATCGACCGGACTGCCCCGGCGGCAGTCGTTGAGGGTTCATCGAACCTGACGCAGAGCGAGAACGTGACCCTTGACGTAACACCGTCAGATGCAGGCGGATCCGGTGTGAAGAGCGTGACCGGCACATGGACGAGGACGACGAACGGCGGAAGCGCTACGACGGTAACGGCCACACTGAAGAAAAACAGTGATGGGACGTACACGGCGGTGACACCGGGAACTACGGGAAACCTCTATACCTGTCGCCTGAATGTCACGGTAACGGATAATGCGGGAAATACAAAGGCGGTATCCTC
>CAMWKN010000103.1 GCA_947174825.1 uncultured Clostridium sp. | reverse complement strand
TTCCTGTGACGACCCCGCTCTTTGATATAGTTGCAACCTTTGCATTTGAAGTTTTCCATTTGAGTTTTTTATCGCTGCCCTTTATTTTTAAACTCTTTTTTCTACCTACTTTTACGGTAAGTTTTGTCTTGTTCAATTTCAATGTAGTAGTAGAAGCGGTTACGGAATGACCAGTTAATATGACAGATGCTAAAATCAGTGTTAAAATAATGGATAAAAAATATATGTTTCTTTTCATGATGGTACCCTCTTTTCTATTCATGTGCTTCGGTCGATGGCAGTATCGCATCGACTTGATTCATATATTACATAATATCAACACGAAGTTGCCAAGTCAAGGACACAAGTGCTGCTAAAGCGGTAAAGTCTTGACCTGGCGACTTGCCATTAATGTAAAATAATTAAATCATAAACAAAAAAATATATTGCAGAGAATATCATTTCTGAAATCTTTTTAACAATCGCTGTTTAAATGCTGCGATTCTCTGCCCATAACGGCTTGTAACGACGATTCCGAGGAGTAGCATCCCACATGCTGCTCCCTCGGAAAAATCAGAAATCCAACTCATAACATCGTTCTCAACAAGGCTTGTATGGCTTATTAATGCAGAAACAAACCAAAGCAAAGCCCCTGTTAATAAGAGCCAATGAACCCTTTTGGTATACCGCTCTATTTCACTATTTGTGTAATCTACTGCCTTTAATACGGTTTCTTCTAATTCCATATCCATTTTCTCGCTTTTCCTTTCTCCATCCAATAACTCTCGCAGATCAATTTCATAATAGTCAGAAATCTGAATTAAAATATCCAAGTCAGGCATATTATTTCCATTTTCCCAACGAGATACCGTTCTGTTGGAAACATTTACCATTTCTGCAAATTGTTCCTGCGTGAGTCCTTTTTCGTTTCTAAGTTTCTTTAATAACGAACCTATTTTTTTCTGGTCCAATCTGCGTTCCTCCTTTCCAGAAGAATCTTATCAAGACAGTGACAAAATCACCACGACACAAAACGAGAAATGCCATATTTATCGGGTAGACATATCGTGTCTACCCTAATTTCAGTCTACTTCTCTCCCTTGTAATTATATATTGCCATAAGGCATTATAAACCCTAACAAGAAGAAAAAACAAGACTCAAGGTACAGCGCGATAACATAAATGAAAAACTTGACAAGGATATATATTCGCCATATAATAATTGATAATTCGAGATCATAAAGACGATGACGGAGAAGTTATATTTATTTTGAAAGTCACAGAGAGCCGTGTATGCTGAGAAACGGTACTAGTAGAGTAAATATATAATCCCTCCTGAGTTGCAACACGAAAGCTAAGGCGAGTAGATGTTGACGGTTTTCTCCCGTAACAGAGAGCGCATATGTTGGTATGTCGTGAATGAATAAAGAGCACTAAAAGTTCCTACCATTTACGGTAGGTTTTTTTATATTATTCCGGAAAACATATTTTACAACAGCCAGCATTTGTATCTTCACAAAGAAGGCTGTTCTTTTTTGCTTCCACTCAAACAGGAAAAGAATGACTAAGTGACCATGTGGAATAATTTCGGAAATCACTATTTATTTTAAGGAGGAAGAAACATGATAACAGAAACTTTTGACAATCAATCATCAGCAATCATCAATCCACGTGTCAATGAAAATGCACCGCAAGTCGATGCGTGCATTTTGACTTTTTCACATGTGATTGAAGAATTTGTTTTGGCCAATTACGACTGCAGACAGATCGCATCATTTTGGTTTGCAACGGGAAATACACCGATTTACTGTATTGATTATAAGGGAAAGAAATTCGCGTTTTACAAAACTTATGTAGGTGCGCCTGCCTGTGTTGGTACGGTGGAAGATACCTTGTCAGAAATAAAGACAAACAAATATATCGCATTTGGCGCTGCAGGTTGCTTGAATAAGGAGATTACGCATGGAAAGGTTATGATACCTACACAAGCCTATCGGGATGAAGGTACTTCCTATCATTATGCACCTGCATCGGATTATATTACTGTCAAAAATGCAGACATCGTTGCCGACTTTATGGAAACAAATGGTATTCCTTATGTGAAAGGGAAGACCTGGACAACCGATTCTTTCTACAGAGAAACCGTCAATAACTTTGAAAAGCATAAAGCGGATGGTTGTATTTCAGTAGAAATGGAATGCGCTGCTTTGCAGGCGATGTGCGATTTCAGAGGACTAAATTTATACACATTCTTTACGAGTGGAGATCTGCTTGACGCACCTAAATGGGATACCAGACGCAAAGAAGGGCAAACCAAAGGTACGCAGCACGATGTAGGTCATTTTGATATTGCATTGGAATTGGCACAATATGTCGCGGAATAAATAGAAGAGCAAGCTTCTCCACTTTTATAAACAGGCTCTACAATCTTCATTATAGAGCCTGTTACTTAATAATTCCATCCTGAATATCCGATAAAACATGCTTCCACTTCCCTTCATCTTACTAAACGCTCCAGATGTCCCACAATCCTATCATAATGATCTGAAATCCACTGAACCATTTTTATGGTATTGTCCCAATCATCATCATTATCCAGATTTTCAATTACTTATTTATCTATCTCAATACTAATCTGAGCAAAATCTCCAAAAACAGACGTGTTACAAATACCTTTCATATTTGCAAGGCTTTCATTAATTCGCATTTTGCACCTCCATAGCCATTTCTATCAAAATATGCATCATAGCTATTTATTCTTTCCGTGGTGCAGATAAAAATATTAATACTCATTACAGATTCAAAAATATTTCATTTAAACAACATTTGAAGATAATTATACAAATAAATTTCCACACTGCTTTCATCGTGTCCAGTACCATCAAAAAGCTGCCAGATGTGATTTACCGAGTTCCGTTCCAGCAAATTGTGTATTTGGGCAGGTGTATCCCCCACCGCTGTATCTTCTTTCGCTCCTGCCAGATAAATCAAGTATGGAATGTCACCGTCCCCATCGTATTTTAACTCCTCTGGGGCTAACTGCCCCGGATGCTGCTCCTTGTCAGTCCCTGGTATTAATCCTGGCGCCGGACAAACCGCCCCAACATATCCAAACTGTTCCGGATGCATAATACTAATATATAAAGCCTCTCTGCCTCCCATGGAAAATCCTGCAATTGCGGTATTTTCTTTCCCCTTTGCCACAGAAAAAGATTTTTCTATAAAAGGCATGACATCCTTTTCCAAATCATTGATAAAATTATCATATGCCAACGAATTTTCCAAATTCATTTCCGTACATGTTTCACTTTCCTTGCTACAGAAAATATATGGGCATACAACAATCATCTCTTTGGTAAGCCCCTGCGCCATCATATTTCCCAGTATTTTTTTCAATTCTGTCCTATCTTTCATCCAATTTTCATCGTCATAATACCCATGAAGCAGATAAAGTACCGGGTATGTTCTATCTTTATCGTAATATGCTGGCAAAAGTATATTGACCTTCGTCTTTCTTTCTGCCGTCTGAGAATAATAAGATTTTGTTACCCACTTTCCATAATCAACATACTCATCCCGCTGAGCAATCTTTTTAGGCAGCGTTCCCTCCAATATACTGTCAGCCCAATTCTTCCGATAATCCGGCTCCTTTTCAAAAAACTGCGGCAGTCCATTGTATACCATAGTACACACCGTACGTACATCATGTCCTCCACGTTCCCATACCCCATAATAAAAATTTCCTGTGGAAAAATCCTCTGTGTAGAGAAAGGGATCTCCCTGCTCCCGCATTGCTTTAAGCATATCAAGCATTCCGTTATATGCCAAATCACCTTCTCCTCCGCAACCTGCAAATAAACGAAATTCTTCCAATGATACCTGCTGCTCCTCCACACTGGAAACCATTACCTCTGCCTGTTTTTCACTGCCACTGACGCCCCAATCTTCGCCACTGACCGGCATAAAAAATCCTACTTCTTTCAGACTATGTTGAAATACATTCCAAGTAGTCAGCGCTCCCATAGAAAATCCTCCAAAGGCTCTGCACAGTCTGGTTTCCTCCTCTACCTGTTGAATAAGGCTATCCTGTTCCTCCGCAGTTTTCCTCTCTTTACAAAGCTGCCGATATGCCGTAGCATATTTCCCCTCCAATGCCGGAATTAAATCATTCACTAATTCCTTGTAAAAAACCTTGGTACATTTTGAATCCTCCTGACAGTACTCATTTTTATAAGTTGGGGTACAAACAATACAAGGTTCCAGCTCCCCACCTGCAATCATGTGGTCTAACAGGTTGCCCATAAAGCTATCCGAAGTCTGATCCGTTCCTTCAAAATACCATGTTTCATCATCGCCACCACCATGCATCAGATAAAATACCGGATATGTCCTCTCTTCATCATAGCCATATGGAAGATACACCTTTGCCCGTTTGTTACACTCTTTATTACTACCTGTATAATCCTTCGTTTTATATTCCAGTGTTTCAATCGTTCCAGAATTTTTACAACTTTGAGCATAACCACCAGGTACCTCTTCTATCTCATTCTTTTTGTATCCCATTTTTTGGGAATCCATTAATGGATTAAGCGGCTGCGGTGATTCCTTTTCCACATCGTCCACCTCATTCTTTTTTTGATTTTTCTCTAAAGCACAGCCAGATAACGCTGTGCAGGCAAATAATATCGCAATAATGCAAGACCATAGAATAGCGTTATTCCTGTTCAATTTACGACCTCCTCATTTTCTATACCATCTAACGTCTTTTGGACGGTCTTACTTTTTGATAGAAAATTATCCCATCCAGTTCCTTTTTCAATCGCGGCAGTTCCTCCTCTGGCGCTGTTTCCAACGGCTCTTTGATACGCCGCAATAACACCATTTCTTTCTTATACTGCTCTAGCAGCCATTCAACACACATTAATTCTTCATAGATATTTCTCGTAATATGTTGCGGATAATTTTCACGCACTAGCTCTTGTTTCGGATAGTTTATTTCCATTATCCCATTATTATGGTAAATCATATTATAGATTTGCCGAATAAAGCACTTGGCGTTATAGATCAGTGCAGTGAGCGACAACAGAAAGATCGCCGCCAGAAAAAATGGCATAAAAGCCGTCCCATACATACCTATCGCATCTATATCCTCGCGCCAGCTATACAGCCAAGCGATAACAATAATACTAACCACACTGAAAAACACCTGTATCATAATATCTGTCTTTAGGTGCTCCTTCCGCTTCCTAATATACTGCAGTCTTGACTGATTATCCTCAATTTCCCGATTGAGCCGGTCAAATTTAAACTTCCAATCTGCTAATAATTTCCCTCTCATTATTGCATCTCACTTCCTTATAAAATAAAAATACATATAAACACCCTAAAAAGACATTTCCAACAATAAGCATCATACTGACATTAGCCAAAATGGCTGATATCCTATATGGTATCTTAATTTGAGACCTTATAAGACTTGCCGTTATATATAAGTGTATCTATTCTAGAGCAATCTATATATTCCTTAAAAAATTGATTGTAACCAAAGGATAGTTTTTCCCCTATATCTACATTACTAGCGCTCAATGGTACGGAATAGTCCTTCTTGTCAATTATATTTTTTTCACTTCCATCTGTCAAAACAATCTTCATATCATCAATCGTATACTTCCGTTCAGAAACAACCAAAAAACCCAAAGAAGAAATATATATTGTTCCATCTTTTCCCATCTGAATTTGCTTAGAATGTTCTACTGTATCCAGTGAAAAATAATATTCTTTACCAAATTCTCCGCTTTCTGTTCGCATTTTATAATCTTTCAAACAGATGCTGTTATTTAAATTATCATACAAATAATCTTTTGCTTCAAATTCATATGATATATATAATATATCTCCCTCATATTTGGCATATATGGTCTGCCCATGAGTGCCCATAATTAAAATGCTAAACCTTCCGTCTTTGCCGAAATTATTCCCATTCAATTGATTTGATGATGTAATTTCTGCTTCAACTGCTCCCTTTGCGTTCGTAACTTTAAAAATCAAATGTCCTAATTGTGTATTTTCTTCATATATTCCATCTTCTAAAGAAATGGTATAGGAATCAATTTGAAAGGAAGATCCATTTTTTATTTTTAACTCTTTGATAAGTGGGTCATCAAGCTGAAATATCTTATTTATACCACTCTCTTTCGCATCCGTCAGACAAACCACCCCTGCCGCTATGACCAATCCAATCGCAGCCATACCAATCCATTTCCCACACTTTTTAAAC